>JAGNEZ010000037.1 GCA_018003015.1 Phycisphaerae bacterium
ACCGCCGGGAAATCCGCCTCCACGTAGCAGGGACCCTCCGCCTTCGCTGCGGGACAGTCGCCCGGCCGTTCGTAGAAGACCACGTTCTTGAAGCTCAGCAGCTCCGGCTCCACGATCTTCCTGTACTCGGGGTGGTTGTGGAAGATGCTGATGAGGCCGTCGACGCCCCGGGCCCGGAAGTCGTCCAGGTAATCCACCACCCGCTCGCGTGTGCCCACCGCGTGGCCGACGATGAATCGGATGCCTCGGGCGGCGGCCATGGTCTCCATCAGCTGAAGCAGGCGAGGATCCGGCACAGCCACCGTGCTGACCAGCACGCCGACCACGCAACTGCGCTTGCCGGCCAGTTGACGGGCGATGATATTGGGGCGGTAGTGAGCTGCCTTGGCGGCCGCCAGGACCCGCTCAGCCGTTTCCGCCGAGATGCGATGCGAAGTCGCCCGGCCGTTGAGAACCAGCGAAACCGTGGTTCGGGAGATGCCCAGTTGTCGGGCGATCTGCTCGGCCGTGATCCGCTCCGCGGGATGGGTCGGCATCCACTCCTCTCCTTCAGCCAACGCGCGTTAGCGGTAATGCTACCACGGGTTGGCATGCTATGCAAGCCCGCCCGAACGCCCCGCGGCCCGTTGGCCTGCACAAGCCGACGCCTCAACCGGTGCAGCCGGGGATGGTCTCGCCGGGAACGCCGAAGCATGGTCTTGCCAGGAAAGACCGGTGGGGGTTGACCGGAGAAGGGGAGCGGGTCCCACCGGAAGAGGCGAGGGATGATCTCGCCGGGGAAGGTGCCGGCGGTCAGCCGATGACCACGTTGAAGACGGCCAGGGCGGCCGTCTCGTCGTCGCAGAACGTGAACAGTTTCTTCAGCTTGGTGATCTCGAAGACTTTCATCAATTCGCCGCGAAGGGCGCAGATGACCAGGGTGCCCTTGATTTCGCTGGTCTTTCTCTGAAGGTTGACCAGGACGCCCAGAGCGGAGGAGGAGAGGAACTTGACCTTGGTGAAGTCGAGGATCAGCTTGCGGCAGTTGCGGTCATCGACCAGCTCGTACAACTGCTGGCCGAGGCTCTCAACCTGGGCAAGATCGAGGATGGAGGCGTCCTCGATATTGACCACGGTGACATCGCGGATCGAGTGGATGAGTAGTCGTGCTGCGCCAGCCATAGGTCCTCCCGGCCGTGTCGGTATCCCACGGCTTCCGCGAAGGACGACGATCCGTGACGGAGGCGGGAAGGGATACACGGCTTGATCGTGGGGTATTGTAGGGGTTCCCGAGTGGATATGCAACGATGGGGGTAGTGATTAGACCGGGCGACTCGTCCGGGCGAGACGGGCGGTACTTCCTAAGGGTGGGCGGATTGCAGGTGGGTGTCGCCGGGATAGCCGTCCTGGATTTCCCAGAAGTTGTCGAGCCGCTTGATTAGAGGTCGCCCGTTTTCCGCACCCGCGCCGCGGTTGTCGCGGAGCAGAAGGACGATGTCTGAGCTGACCGCGGGGTTGGCGTGGAAGTAGTCGTGCCCGGTCCAGTTCGAGATCACCCTGACGTCGATCACCTGGGCTTGAGACAGGGAGTCCAGGGCCTGGCACTCCTCGGGCGTCAAGTCGCTGCCGCGCAGCTGCCCGAGGCGCTGGGTGCTGCCGAAGATCCAGTCGGCGATGCGGATGGCCCGATCCCACTGGGAGACGTAGACGGTGATTCGCTCCGGAACCAGGGTCACGTGCTCGGCGGCGATTCGTTCCTGAGCCACGTCCCAGTCCAGGTCCGCCGCTGCCAGGATGACGTTGCCGAGCTTGAGCTCGGACCGAGTCTCCCTGCCGGCGGCCGCGTACTCGATGTGGAGTTCGCGCAGAGCGGTCATGAAGACGTCGGTTCCCCGGCTGTGGGCGATGACGTGCAGCTTCTCCAGTTCCGGGCAGGACACGATGGCTCGCAGGAACTGCTTGAGATGGTAGATGGTAAACTCCCCCGACTCGCGATCGTGAGCATAGCCGCGCAGGATGCTGAAGGGCGAGCCGGCGGGCCAGGTGTAAATGATCGGAACACCGGCGCGGCCCATGAAGTGCCAGAATCCCGCCGCGACAAAGGCCCCATCCTGGAACTCGTTGTTGTAGCCGTGAATGTAGAGGAAGGCCTCATGTCGCGGCGTCCGCCTCAGTTGCTCGGAAAGCAGCTCGCTCAGCCGCCGGCTGTTCTGGTGCTGGGCGTGGACGGTGGCGGGGTCCTCTACGAACCGACCCCGGTCCTGGATCACCGGCACGGGCGTCGCGGGAAACCGCCCGGTCTCACGAATCTCGGCCACCGACAGCGGCAGGCGAAGTGAGCGGGTCTTTGCGCGGCTCTGCCGAACCAGTTCTTCCCACGGCAGATCACGGCCGATCTGGATCGTGCAGATGCCAAACGCCAGCGACTTGGATCTTTGATAGCCGTATCCCAGGCCACCCGCCGACTCGCGGATCGGACGGCGATCGGTGCCATACACCACGTCAACCTGGTTGTTTCGCAGCTCCGGGGGCACATGGCCGAGGGGATCCGCCTGTGACGCGGCACAGAGGTTGGGTGTGGGCATGAGTTCCTTTTGGCATCCGGGGCTTGCTGCCGCGGCGAGGATCGCGGCCACGAGCATGGCTCGCCGCAGGGCGTTCTGCATCGCCTGGCCATGGGTCATCGGGACTCCTTCGCCTGGCTGTCGAGAGGGATGGTGACGGTGAATTCGGTGCCTTTTCCCGGCTCGCTGGTGACCAGAATCGTGCCGTTGTGGTCCTGGATGATGCCATGCACGACGCTGAGGCCCAGCCCCATGCCCCCTTGCGACTGCCGGGTGGTGTAAAACGGATCGAAGAGTCGTGGCAGGTCTTCGTCGGAAATGCCTCTGCCGTTGTCCTCGATTGCGAAGCTCGCGGTATCCGTTCCGATGAGGGTCCGGATGGTGATGCGGCTGGCACCGGCCTCGATGGCATTCCGGATCAGGTTGACGCCGACCTGCTCCATGGCGGTGGAGTTCAGCCGCAGAATGGGATCGGGTTCTTCCAGAAGGATGTTGATGTCGCACTGGTTCTTGGCCGCGTATTCGCGTGTCAGAGCGATGGTATTGCGCAGAATGCTGTTGAGACTGCAGGGGGTCTTGGCCGTTTCCTCCGCCCGGGCGAACCGTCGGAAATTCTGAACGATGGTCTTGCAGCGCTCCGCGTTCTTGACAATGTCGTCGAGCACGGGCACGAGGTGGTGAGGCACTCTGCCCGCGGCCAGGGCGGACTGGGCGGTGAGCAGGATCCCGCCCACCGGGTTGTTGATTTCGTGGGCGATGCCGGCCGAGAGCGTGCCCAGCGAGGCCAGCCGCTCGACGCGCCGAGCCTGGTCCCGCACCGCAATCAGTTCCTGGGTCCGCGCCTTGACCAGTTCCTCAAGATGGTCGCGGTATTTGGCCAGTTCGCGCTCCGCCAGGATGCGCTCGGTGATGTCCCGGGCCATGCCAAACACCGTTCGGTCGTTCAGGGAGACCGCGTTCAGCAAGGCAAACCGGGTGCTGCCGTCGGGTCGGACACAAGTGATCTCTCCCAGCTCGCAGGCGGGTGTCGCCGACGATGCCCGTTTCAGGCGGTCCTCCGCGCCTTCCGGGGCCAGGTCGGACGTGGTCAACTCCCGCAACTGGGTGCGGGAGCGGCCGATCAGCTCCTCCGCCGCCCGGTTGGCGTCGAGGTAGCGGCCGGTGGACTTCTCAACCAGGAAGATGGCGTCGTTGGCTCGTTCGAACAGCAGACGGTAGCGTTCCTCGCTCTCCCGCAGGGCCTTGTCCGCCCGCAGGCGAGCCTCCTGGTCGAGGAACAGCATGCACACCAGCACCGTGGCCACCGGGTAGATGGTGATGACCGGAATGGCGATCTGAAGGAACACGCTCGCCGCCTGATCGGCTGGCAAGGTGCTGGTCAGGGCAAGCATCACGATGTGGACCAGAATCCCGAAGCCCAAAAGACAAAGCGGGTGGGCAGCCCATGCGTGGCGGCGGCGCAGGTAGTGCCATGCAACCCCCAGTAGAGCGGACTCGATGGCGACGCTGACCCCCATGACCACCCCGCTGCCCCCAAGCGAGGTACGGTACGCGGCCGCCATGACCGCCGCGATGCCTGCCGAGATCGGACCACCAAACAGGCCGGCGATACTGATCATGATCGACCGGCCGTCGAAGATGATCCCCTGGGTCAGGGTGAGAGCGGCCCACATGCCCACGATGGACGCCCCGCCAAACAGCAGGCCGGATGCAACCTGGTAGGCGGTCGTTTCCTGTTTCCAGCGGCGGATGATCAGACTGTGCATCACGCTCAGGGCGACGAGCAAGGAAATATTGTTCACCAGATTGAGATAGATCATCACGCCGATCCTCTCGGCTGCCCGGCGAGATCGGACCCCTCGGACGCATGCCTCCGGCCAAGGCGGTCGTCAGTATAGCGGATGGCCGCGAGGGCGGCTATCACGGCCTTGAAGAGTCGGTGGGCAGTTGATTCTGAGGGAGGGACTGCCTGCGTGACGACAAGCCGATGCCGGATTCGGCAGAAGACGCCCCAGTATCAGCGCAGCACCTGGAGGTTGACCTCTTCGTGTCTTCGCGATTCCTGGTTCCACTTGCTCAAGATCAGGACGGTATCGGCGACCGGCTGTCCGCTGGCCATGTCGTATACGTCCACTTGCAGGAGTCCGCCACCAACCGGCTTGACCGGCGCTGCTTCCGCGCGTTCATCAATTACCTTGACCCGAGAGGGAACCTGGACCTTGCTCCATACGATCGGTCTGCCGCCGTCGACGTAGACCTCGATTCGAGGCGCGGGCACCGGCCGGCGATACAACTCCTGGTCGGCATCGAAGTAGACCTTGGGATTGCTGAACAACTGATGGAAGCTCACCGGTTGCCAGACGACGAAGGTCCAGTTCACGACACCCTTGTTGTTCAAGCCCCTGTCCAGGGCATGGATCAGATCGGTGCCCGGGCCATCGTGCACGACCAGTTCCAGGCGCGGCGCATGGATCGCAGCGAAGGTCTTCAGTGCCTTGTTAGACTCGTCCGTGTCCTGACAGTGGAACGAGAAGTGGAACTCGCCGCCGCCGAACGGCGGGCCTTCCCAGCCGCCCCGCCGGCCGGGCAGATTCGCCACCTGGTCGCAGCCCAGCGGGACAAGGATCCCGTGCCAGGGCGTGTCGGTGGAGATGATCGTGATGAGCGCGTGAGCCGGCTGCGGCCCGGGGTGGAGCAGGGCGAGTCCGATCAACACGGTCAGAGCGGCCGGCCAGCGACGATGAGCAGACGTGGCGTCCTCCCGAAGGGCAGAATGGTCCCTCAGGAGAATAGACGCCGATGGCCGCCGTCCGTTCCCGCGGTCAGTACGATTTTCCGAAGATCACCCGCCGGTGGCTGGGCTGCCCGCTGATCACGCATTTGCCCTCCTCGGGCTCGGCGCTGAGCGGGATGCAGCGAATGGTCACGTTCAGGTCGCTCTTGACCTGCTCCTCGACGGCCCGATCGCCGTTCCAGTGGCACAGGGCGAATCCGCCATGTGGCTCGGGCTTTTCGGCGTTTTTCGGGGTGAAGTAGGCGTAGAACTCGTCCTTTGAGTCGATCCGCCGGGTGTGTTGGTCCCTCAGCGTGCGGGCTCGATCGAGCAAAACCTGCTGGATCTCGTCGAGTTGGCCCGTGACGGTGGCCACAAACTTGGCCCGTTTCTGGCCGACCCGCTCCTTGGGCGTCTTGTCCCGGCGGCCGACGAAGACAGAGTCCTCGGCGATGTCGCGTGGCCCGATCTCCAAGCGGATGGGAATGCCTTTCTTGACCCAGGACCAGGTCTTCTCCCCGCCGCGCAACTCGCGGGTGTCGATCTCGACTTGTACCGGACGACCCTCGTAGGCGATTCCCCGCAGTTCCTCGGCCAGCCTGGCGCAGTAGCCCAGCACCTCGGCCTTGGTCTCCTCCTTGTGGATCACCGGCAGGATGACCACGTGGGCGGGGGCGAGTCTCGGCGGCAGGACCAAGCCGTCGTCGTCGCTGTGGGTCATGATCATCGCTCCGATCAACCGGGTGGACACGCCCCACGAGGTTGTCCAGGCATGGACCAGCTCGCCCTGGTCATCCAGGAACTTGATGTCCGAAGCCCTGGCGAAATTCTGGCCCAGAAAATGCGACGTGCCCGCCTGCAGGGCTTTGTAGTCCTGCATCATCGCCTCGATGCAGTAGGTGATGTCGGCTCCGGGGAACCGCTCGCTCTCGGTCTTCTCGCCCTTGATCACCGGGATGGCCATGTGGCCCTCGGCGAACTCGGCGTAGACGTCGAGCATCCTCAGGGTCTCCGCCATAGCCTCTTCTCTGGTAGCGTGGGCGGTGTGACCTTCCTGCCAGAGAAACTCGGTCGTCCGAAGAAACAGGCGTGTGCGCATTTCCCAGCGAACGACGTTGGCCCACTGATTGATGAGCAGGGGCAGGTCGCGGTAGCTCTGCACCCACTTGGCGAACATCGCCCCGATAATCGTCTCCGACGTCGGGCGGACGACCAGCGGTTCCTCGAGTTCACCCGCCGGCACCAGCTTGCCGTCCCGGCCGGCCTCGAGCCGATGATGGGTGACCACGGCACATTCCTTGGCGAATCCCTCGACGTGGGCCGCCTCCTTCTCGAGGAAGCTCATCGGGATGAACAGCGGGAAATAGGCGTTACGGTGCCCGGTGTCCTTGAACATACCGTCCAGCACCCGCTGCATGTTCTCCCACAGGGTGTAGCCCCAAGGCTTGATGACCATGCACCCGCGAACCGGGGACGCTTCGGCCAGGTCGGCCGCCTTGATCACCTGCTGATACCATTCCGGATAGTCCTCGACTCGCGTGGGCGAAATCGCCGTCTGTGCTTGCTTGGCCATCCTGCTCAACCTTCGAGTCCCTCTCCCCCTGTGGCGCGGCACAGGCCTCCAGCCTGTCAGCGAACCGGCACGACACCGGTCCCGCGCCCGACGGGACGGGCTCTCCCTGAAAACCGTTCAACCCCGAACACGACGCCCCTTTATCATCCACGCACCGGCCGGCAAGTCAAATCCCGAGCCCAGGCCGGCGAGGACATGGTCAACGCCCGATTGCCCGCCCATCCATCAACACATGGAGCCAGTTCATAGATTCTAGAGGTTCTATCCACTCGTCCGTAGCGCCCCCCGCCGGGGACCAAGCGAAGCCCAAGCCCGGGTCACCCGATCTCCCCTGGCCGGTGATGCGCTGGCCGCTGCGTAAGGCAGTGACCGTCCGCTCCACTGGGAACCATGTTCCATTTCGTCTCCAGTAGGCCCCTTCCAGCTCCTTTCGAACCACACCATCCCGGATGGTCGTGCATACCTCGCAGTCCTCCACGGGGTAGGGGGTGCCGTCGCTGCGCGAATGGTGGACAGTGGCATGTCCGGGCTTGCCGATCAGTTCCTCCGCCGGCCAGCCCAGCATCTGGACGGCGGCCGGATTGACGAAAGTGAAGCGGCCCTCCTGGTCAAATCCGAGAATGCCGTCGCCCGCCGCCTCCAGGATGGCCTGCATTCGCCCGGTGCTTTCTTCCATGTGCTGGACGATCGGCGAACTGATGCGCGTGAACAGAAGTAAAGCCAGAAAGACGAGTTCCCAAGGTCGTCAGCCCGGCAAGGAGGCCGATTCGGATAAAGGGGCGTCGGACTTCGCTCATGTCCATCTTGGCAACCAGAAACCAGTCTGTACCTCTAATAGGCGCATAGGCGGCCAGGGCCTGGATCCCCCGGTAGTCCCGGCCGATGAGCCAGCCGGACCCGCCATCCACGGCGCGCTGCATGGCTTCGGATAGCGGTCCGTGTCCCGGGACCGCCCGGACCGGGTCGGCCCGGGGCGAGTCCAGCTGACGCCGTTGCTGAACGAGAAAGCGGATAACCTCCCCCTCCCGCCTGGCGACGGCCCACTCCCCCGTCGTGCCGAAGCCCTCGGACCGGATCTGGGCCTGCCGGATCTGCTCCAGCGTGGCCGCCGTCCAGTCCCGGTCTGACAGCCTGTCCGCACGCGACCGCTCGGCTTGAACGATGACTTCGATGAAGCTCACCTGGTTGTGGACCACGTCGGCAAGCCAGTTGCGATGCCAGCGGACTCCCTCCGTGTATAGGACGTAGGCCGTGGTGATCAGGGTCAGCAGCGAAGTTCCGACCATCAGAAGGGCCAGTATTCCGAACGGTTGCCGATTCGAACTGAGCATACCCATACCTTCGGCTGATCGCGGCACGAGCCTGAAGCGGGAGGTGCCCGGCTGACCTTTTTCGGAACGTCCGGCCGGAGGGACGCTCGGCCCATACGCCGATCATCCTCCCCGTTTCCTGATGTCCCAACCCCGGACTGACCTGCCGGCTTTGTATAGCCCTTCCGGCATCACAAGTGGGCGCCGACCCGAGCCGATAGTGATGTGAGGGTCACAAGGCTCGCCGAATTGAGGGTGGACCTGGCTCAGGATGTGGAAGCCAAGAGTACTCATTGCCGAGGATAATCCGGATCACCAGCGGCTGCTCGAGCTGAGCCTGACCGGGACCGGTCAGGAGGTCGAGCTGTCCGTGGTCTCCTCCGGGGAGGACCTGCTCCGTCTGATCGCCAAGCGATCCTTCGATTGCCTGGTGCTGGACTTCAACCTCCCCGATCACCGGGCCGATCAGCTTCTGCCCTTGATCGCGGAGCGCGGATGCGAATGTCCGGTGATCGTGGTGTCGAGCTCCCTCGGGCAGCAGGTCGTGGTCCAGAGCATGCGCTCGGGAAGCACCGATTTCGTCCCCAAGTCCGAGGCCATTCAGGGAGATACCCTCTGGCGGCGCATCCAGGTGGCTCTGGACCACAAGCGCAGGCGAGCACACCGTCAGCGCCAGATCGAACGCCGCGTCAAACGGCTGGCCAGGCTGGCGGAGAGCGATCTGCTCACCGGCCTGTCCAACCGGCTCTACCTGCATCGCGTCCTCAACGGGCGACGCCACCACTTTGACCGCCGGGGAACCGTCTGCGGCGTCATGCTCGACCTGGATCGATTCAAGGCGGTGAACGATACCTACGGCCACCTGTGCGGCGACATGGTGCTCCGCGAAATCGGCGGCGTGTTGCGGGCCAGCGCCCGCCCGGATGACATCCTCTGCCGGTGGGGAGGAGAGGAGTTCCTCGTGGTCATGCCCCGGACGTCGCTGGGAACCTGCTGGCTGTGGGCCGACCAGCTTCGTCGCACGATTCGTCAGCTTCGGCTGACCTGGTCGGGAACCCCGGTGCCGATGACCGTGAGTGTCGGGGTCGCGGAAGCCCCGGCCAGCTTCAGCCGCGAGGAACTGGTCGGCCGGGCGGATCAAGCACTGTACATGGCCAAGTCACGCGGCCGCGACCGGGTCTGCAGTTGGGCCATGGTGGTGCTCGAGCGATTGCTCGACGACGATGAGGTGCTGACCGCCGGCGACCTCCAGCAGCAGATTCAGACCATGGTCGCCAAGGCCGGGGACGCGCTGGGGCCGACCCAGCGCGACCATCTCCTCGCGCATTCCACGCGGGTGGCCACCCTGGCTCGACAGATCGGCGTTGAAATGGGTTTCAGCACCAAGGGTTCGGACGCCTTGCGTCTGGCCGGCCTGTCCCATGACCTCGGCAAGTTCATCATTCCTGAGGACATTCTGGCCAAACCCTCGGCGCTCTCTGGCGAGGAATGGGCCCTGTGTGAACAGCATTCCATGATCGGGGCGGACATCTGCGGTTGCCTGGGAATGGGAGACGGCACCACCGAGCACATTCGCCATCATCACTGCCGCTACGACGGAAACGGTCGATATCGGGGTCTGCGGAAGGACGAGGTTACCCTCGGCTCTCGGATCCTCGCGGCCGCCGATGCCTATGACGCCATGACTTCCTGGCGATCCTATCAACGTGCCAGGTCGCCGCAGGATGCGATCCGCGAACTCCTGCGTGAGCGGGGGGGACAGTTTCACCCGGATGTGGTCGATGCGGCTGTCCGCCTGCTGTCGCCGGGCGAGACCGCCTCAGCCTCGCTGACTCCGCTGGTCCAATCGCCGAGCAGCTAGGGACGCGGTTCGAAGGGGAGAACAGACATGAAACGGGACCGCCGGCACGGCACCAGAATCGAAGACAGCCGGCGGCGGTCGGCTCGGATCGCAGACTATCGGGCGGTGTGGTGGTCTCGAACCGGCGACCGTCGACCGCATCACGGCTGGCTGGTGGACTGGTCGGCCCATGGGGTGGCCCTGGTCGTCGAGGCAAACGATTTGCCCGCCCCGGGAGATAGCATCGTGCCCTGCCGGCGCCAGGACGTTCGCGGCTGGCATCGGCCGGTGACCGTGACCCGCGTGGCCCCGTTGTCCGGCCTGCTGAGGCTGATCGCGGCCGAGTACACCTCCGCCGAGGCAAAGAACTGTCCTCACGGCTCATCCTGACAGAAAGGACTGGCTATGCGCGAGCGAAGATCCGACCATCGTGATCGCCGCAAAACCGTTCGCCGGGATGCAGTTGGCCGGATTCGCTGGCGACGGATCGGAAGCGACTGGTATGCCGCCGGCTGGTTGAGCGATCGCTCGCCGGCCGACTTGTCCTTCATCGCTTCTCGGGCCAACGAGCCCTCACCCGACGAGGAAATCGAACTCCGCACCCCCGATCGAGACCGCCAGTTCGCTCGCGTCACCCGCGTTGCCTCCTACGACGACGAGCTCTCCCTCGTCGCCTGCCGCGTGGTCCCGCGCCCCCAGGGACCATCGGTCGGCCACCGGTAGCTGACCTCCGACGCTCCCACTCGTCGACCGGTTCCTCCATTCTTCTCTCCGCCAAGACCGGCACCCTCCTCCCGCCGCGCTTGCGGAAGAGCAAGGGGAACTCCCATCGATCCTCGGCTGAGGGCCTTTTCCGGGACACCCGCCGTGTTATTCATCAGCCCACAACACAGCCCGGGCGGCGCCAAGATCGCTGACGCCCATGGCTTCGTTTCGCAGGCGGCGAGATCGGCCCCAAGCGACAGGTCCCCAATGGGTTCGTTTGGTCAAAACAATGATCGGGGGAATCCCGCCGCCCGGTGACCTGCGGCCGGTTCCGGTACCACCGCTGCTTACGTTCAGTTGCCGCCTCGCGTACAATAGAGGCGCTCCGGACGGGTGGGCAGCGGAAAGGAACGTCATGGGGAAGCCGTTTTGCACCATCGCTGAAGCCCTGGCCGAGCTGAAGGCCGGGCGGTTTATCGTCCTCGTCGACGACGAGCACCGCGAGAACGAGGGCGACCTGGTTTGCGCCGCCGAGTGCATCACCCCGGAAATGGTCAATTTCATGTTGATCCACGCCCGGGGGGTGCTGTGCGTGGCTCTGCCGCGCAACCGATGTCGAGAACTCGAGTTACAGCCACAAGCGGCCGAGAACACCGCGGCCCTCCAGACCGCCTTCACGGTGACCACCGATGCCCAGGGTCGTTTCGGCGTGACCACCGGCGTGTCCGCCAAGGACCGGTGCACCACCATTCGGCGCCTGGCCTGCCCGGAGGCCGTCGCCGATGACTTCGCCCGACCGGGACACGTCAACCCCTTGATGGCTCGCGACGGAGGGGTGCTGGTCCGCGCCGGCCAGACCGAGGGAACCGTCGATCTGCTTCGCTTGGCCGGAATGCGACCGGTCGGAGCCCTGATCGAGATCATGAACGACGACGGGACCATGGCCCGGGTGCCCGACCTGATCCGTTTCTGCGAGCGGCACGGCATCCGGATGTGCACCAACGCCGACCTGATCGAATACCGCCAGCAGCGCGAGTCGCTCATCCAGCGGGTCGAGGTGGTGCAGATGCCCACCCGGTACGGCCGCTTCAAGCTCCATGCCTACAAGTCGCTGGTCGATCCCGAACTGCACCTCGCCCTGTGTTGCGGAAGCGTCGGCGAACCGGACGACAAGGGGCAGATGATCCAGCATCACGATCCCGTCCTCGTGCGGGTGCACTCCGAATGCTTCACTGGCGACGTATTCGGCTCGCAGCGCTGCGACTGCGGCGAACAGCTTCGCGACGCCATGACCATGATCCAGGCCGCCGGCAAGGGCGCGATTGTTTACCTCCGTCAGGAGGGTCGAGGTATCGGGTTGCATAACAAGCTCCGAGCCTACCATCTGCAGGAGAACGGCTTCGATACCGTCGAGGCCAACGAGGAACTGGGTTTTCCGGCCGACAAGCGCGATTATGGCATCGGGGCTCAGATCATCCGCGACCTCGGCCTGCGCAATATTCGCGTGTTGACCAACAACCCCAAGAAGATCAACCGCCTGTCGGTCTATGGCCTCAACGTCGTCGAGCAGATACCGATCCGCGTACCGCCCAACGATACCAACCGCGCCTACTTGCGGACCAAGCGTGAGAAGATGGGTCACCTGCTCGACGCCGACGAGACCTGATCGCCGCGCGCTCGTCAGGTTGGAGGATTCTACGGATCAGGCGGCAACAAGCCGGCTTTCGGTTTCCGGCTGAAAGCCGACCGCTGAAAGCTGATAGTTCCATATGCTTCCTCCCATTGCCCGGATCATCGACGCCAACTTCAACCGAGCCCGCGAGGCCCTGCGGGTCATGGAGGATTATGCCCGGTTCGTGCTTGACGATCCGGCCGGTTGTGAGAGTCTCAAGCGTTTCCGGCATGAGCTGGCCGCGATTCTGAAGCGATTCCCGGCCGAGGAGCTGCTCGTCGCCCGTGACACACCCGGCGATGTCGGAACTGAGATCACCACCGCGGCCGAGCGCGAACGCGGTGACGCCCGAAGTGTCTGCGTCGCCGCCGCCAAGCGCCTGCCCGAAGCCCTGCGGACAATCGAGGAATACGTCAAGACGGTGGACACCGACCTGGCAGCCGCGATCGAGACCCTGCGCTACCGATCGTATTCCCTCGAGCAGCAGATGCTCCTTCGCGGCGAGCGATCCGGTCGGTTCGCCAGAGTGCGGCTCTACGTGATCGTGACGGCATCGCTCTGCCGGACGGACTGGTTCGATACCGCCGCCGCCGTGGTCGCCTCCGGCGCCGGCTGCCTGCAGCTTCGCGAGAAGGATCTTGAGAGCGGCGAGCTCGTGCAGCGCGCACGGCGCCTGGCTTCGTTCTGCCGCGAGCACGGGACGATCTTCATCGTGAATGACCGTCCGGATGTGGCCGCTCTCTCCGATGCCGACGGCGTCCACGTCGGCCAGGCGGACATGTCCGTGGCCGATGCCCGGCGGATCGTCGGGCCGCGCCGCCTGGTCGGCAAGAGCACGCACACCCCCGAGCAGTTGCGTGCCGCCCTTGCCGAAGGTCCGGACTACCTGGCCGTCGGCCCGATGTTCCCGTCTACGACCAAGCCCCAGGATCATGTCCCCGGCCCGCCGTTGCTCGAGCTGGCCGTGCGCCAAACCACCATGCCGGTTGTGGCCATCGGCGGGATCAACCTCGGCAACGTGGATCAGTTGAGAGCCGCTGGGGGCAAGTGCGTCTGCGTGTGCTCTGCGGTGATCGGCGATCCCGATCCCCGCGCGGCGGCAGAACGGTTCCTGGTTTCAGAGCACTAGGATCGGGCCGGGGAGATAGAACCTCGATGTGCGTTGCCGTGCTGTCGTCTGGCCCTCTCCACGCCGGGCACCGCCGTTCCAGGAGAAGATGAGCGACCACGATGTCGAGAGGAACAACGGTGGCGAATGGCAGCCCGACACCGAAGCGCGGAGGTGCCCCCGCGGAAGCCCATGATCCAAGCTCGTGCGGATACGCCCGCCCTGGGCACCGCAGGTCGTCAGTCTTGGCGGTCGGCTTCGTGGCTCGCCGTATCAGCCTGGTTGCCGGGCCGCGATCACTCCTTGCCCTTGCGGTATCGCTTCTCAGCGACGCGCTTGGCGAGGCCGGCCAGGTAGAAGGAGCCGGTGATGCAGATCAGGTCCTCGCGAGTGACCGCCCGCTCGGCGATCTCGAGGGCGTCCTCGAGCCGCTCGGCCACCTGGGCCATCTTGCCGCTCCGCTCCATGTACTCGGCGGCGAGTTCGGCCGGATCGCACGAACGCGGCGATCCGGTCGTGGTGAAAATGACCTTGTCAGCGCCCAGTTGGATGTGGTTGAGCATCCCGTTGACGTCCTTGTCGGCGCGGCAGCCGAAGATGACCACCATCGAATCGTAAGTGATGTTCTGGCCGATGGCTCGCATCAGGGCCTCGACGCTGGCCGCGTTGTGGGCGCCGTCGATGAGAATGCGCGGCTGCTCATGAATGATCTCCATCCGGCCGGGCAGGCGGGTCTTGGCCAGGCCCTGAATCGCCTTCTGGTCGTCGATCTGGAAACCGCGTTCCTTGAGGATGGCCATGAGGCTCAGGGCCAGCCCGCAGTTGATGGCCTGGTGATCGCCGGGCATGGGCACGGCCAGATGTTCGAACCGGCTGTTGCCGGTGGACAGGCTCACCCGAGTGTGGGGGCCAAGGGCCCGCGACGACTCGAACCGATAGCTGAACTCGATCTCCTTGCCGGTGAACAGCAGGGGGGCCTTGACCTTCTCGGCGGCCTTGGCCAGCACCATGCGAACGCCCTTGGGCTGTGGGCTGCTGACCACCGGTACACCGGGCTTGAAGATCCCGGCCTTCTCTTCGGCGATCGCTTCGAGCGTCCCGCCAAGTTGGGACATGTGGTCGTAGCTGATGCTGGTGATCCCGCAGACCTCAGGCTTCAGCACGTTGGTCGAGTCGAGTCGCCCCCCAAGTCCCGCCTCGATCACCGCGATGTCGACCTCCTGGTCGATGAAGTACTGAAATGCCACTGCGGTCATGATCTCGAAGAAGGTGGGCTCGTCCTTGGTCTGCTTGCGGACGATCGGGGCGATCCGAGCGATCAGCCGAGTCATCTCGGATTCGGGGATCATCTCGCCGTTGATCTGAATCCGCTCGCGGAGATCGACGAGATGCGGCGAGGTGTAAAGGCCGACCTTCAGTCCCGCGTTGGCCAGCATCGAGGACAACATGGCCGCCGTCGAGCCCTTGCCCTTGGTCCCGGCAATGTGTACGCTTCGCAGCTTCTTGTGCGGGTTACCCAGGCTGGTCAGCAGCCGGTTCATCCGCGAGAGATTGAACGTGGCGGCGTTGTAGCCCACCCGACTCATCTTCTCGTAGTCGGTGGCCGTATTGAGGAAACCGATCGCCGCTTCGTACGTTCGAATGGCCGCAGGTGCGCGCTTCCGCGCTTCGATGCGGGAGTTGACAGAGAGTGTTTGTGCCATGGAGCGGTATCCTGCCTAACGGCCTGCCCATTGTGGGCCGGCCTCGCGGGCCTCTTGCGCACGGGTTCCGTCCGCCTGCCAGCGCCAAAGGTGCGGAACCCCACAAGACCCCCCAGCCGGCCATATCCGGCTGTGAGGAATGACCTTACCAAAAACGGCCGCAGATTTCAAGCCCAATCTCGAGGGAAGCCACACACACAAGATGTGGGGCTGACCCAGCTTGATGGTACTACATTTAGTGGGTGCCGAAGGGAGCCGGTCTTCGCCGGTCGGGTGTCTGCTGGAGGTTGGGGCGGCGTTCTTGGATTGCATGAGGCAATATGTTACCGTTAGGCACGCGAGCGGGGTAAAAGGCGGCGCGTGCGTGTGGCCGGTTCTGCGGCTTCCGAGTGGTTGTGGCAGGTCCGCCGGCGGGTTTCGTTCGTCTAAGGAAGCAGGAAACGCTTAGAATCGTGCGACGTATGGCCGAAGAGTCTGTATTACAGGTGAGCGGAAACACCACTCCTCGTTCCTGGCGCTGAGTCCAAGGGAGTCTCGATGTACCTGTTGCGAAAGAGCCAAGCCGTGGGTTGCATGTACGCCTTGCTGGTTCTGGCAAGCTGGGGATTATCGGTCCCGGCGGCTGGGGTGGCGTGTGTCTTGCTGACTGCCGAAGTGGGGTGGGCAGCCGTCGAATCACCGGCGGTGGTCAACTGGGCGGGGAGCGAGGCTCAGCGTAAGCAGTGGCTGCAGGGCTTGTCGATGGTGGGGTCGGGTCAGTGGGATGAGGCTGGCCGGCTGATGAACCAGTTGGTCTCCGATGGGGTTTCCGACGTTTGTCTAAAGCGTGTTCAAGACTGGATCACGGCCTTCACCAAGCTTCAGAGTGAGCGACGTGAGCGGCGGCTCAAGGACTATGAGCAGTACGTGGTGTGGACCAAGGAGGACATGAGGGACAAGAAGTGGCGGCGGGCGGTGGCCACCTGCCACCGGGCGTTCACCAACGCCGACGACAAGGAGGCCTTCCGCAGGGCCGCCTTTGTCAAGGAACTGATCGAGGGTGCCATTCTGGCCGCGGAGGAGTACGAGAAGGACCACAAATGGCAGAATGCGGCCACGATCTACCTGTATTTGAAGGAGATCTTCCCGCTGGAGATACGCTACCGCGACGCCATCGAGCGGTGTCAGGAGCACATCCGTCTGGAGTATGCCTATGCCAAGGACTCCGACTGGGAGAACTCGGTTGCCAACATTGTGCCGTCGATGGCCAAGGAGGCCTTCAAGCGGGTGCACTCCGACTATCGCGAGCAGCCGAACTTCAAGCAGATGGTGGTGGATGCCCTGCAGCAGATGCAGCGGATGACCGAAGAGCCGAAGCTGGTCAAGGTATTTGACAAGCTCAAGGACGCGGATGAGGTTCAGGAGTTCCGGGATCGCATCCAGCCGCACCTGGCCCGGGCTCAGAATCGCTCGAAGATGTCCTTGACGGACATCATCGAGGTGTTCGACCGGGTGCTGGAGATCAACAACGAGATCGGCCTGTTTCCCCAGGCGGTGGTGATCCGCGAGTTCGTGCACGGCTCCTTCAAGCCGCTCGACCAGTTCAGTGACATGCTCTGGCCGGCGGACACCGAGGAGTTCAACAAGCACACCCAGGGCAAGTTCTACGGGGTGGGCATTTCGATCCGCAAGGGCCCCGGCGAGCCGATCCGGGTCGTGACTCCGCTCGAGGACACACCGGCCTACCAGGCGGGCATTCGGCCGGGGGACATGATCACCCACATCAACGGCAAGCCGGCGGCTCCGCTGAGCATCACCCGGGCGGTGCAGGAGATCACCGGGCCCCCGGACAGCTTGGTGACCCTGACGATCAAGCGCTCCGGTGAAGGGGGCAAGGATGAGCGCTTTGACGTCAAGCTCAAGCGGGCCGAGGTGGTGATTTACACGGTCAAGGGCCAGCAGCGCAATCCTGACGGTTCCTGGAAGTACATGATCGATCCTGAGAACCGAATCGGTTACCTCCGCATGACGAACTTCACGGATGAGACGCCGGGTGAACTCAAGACCGCCCTGAAGTCGCTGACCGCGCAGAAGATGCGTGGTCTGATCCTCGATCTCCGCGGCAATCCCGGGGGCACGTTGAAGGCCGCGGTCGATGTCAGCAACCTCTTCCTCGATGGCGACAAGCAGATCGTTTCGACTCGCGACCGGAAGGGCCAGGACATGCAGATGTCGACCTCCGAGCCCGAAGGCGAGCACTATGCCGACTTCCCGCTGATCCTGCTGGTCAACGAGAGCAGCGCCAGTGCCTCCGAGATCGTGGCCGGAGCCTTGCAGGTTCATCATCGCGCTCTGCTGGTTGGAGAGCGGAGCTTCGGCAAGGGCAGCGTGCAGCAGGTTCTTCCGGTGAGCCCCACCCGCTCGGCGTTCCTCAAGCTGACCACCGCCCGCTACTACTTGCCCAACGGGCGGTGTCTGCACCGCGACGAGGACTCCGAGACCTGGGGTGTGGATCCCGACGTGGAGGTTGATCTGGTGCCCAAGGAGATGTACAAGATCGCCAGCGCCCGCCTCAAGAGCGACATCCTGAAAGGCACTGGTCAGGACAAGCTGACCGAGAAGGAACTTGACCGGGTGCTCTCCACCCAACCGGTCGTCGGCGAGGACGAGGACATCGAGGACAAGGCTGACGACGATCCTGATTCCAAGGACGAGAAGGACGACGAGGGGGCCCGAGACGACCCGAACGACTGGCCGGAAGTTGACGCTCAGCTGGACGCCACGTTGTTGCTGATGCGCGTCCGCATCGAGACCGACCAGCCCTGGCCGATGAAGAACGAGGCTCTTGCCTCCACACCTGAAGCAAGCACCGGGAGTTGACGGGTCCCGGTCCCTTCACATCCGGTATTCGCGGATGCGCTGCTCGAAAGAGGGGCCGGGCAACCAGCGTGGCAGACACGAGGGGTGCGGAATGCGCTCCGTCTCTCGCGATGGCGGGTGGGTACTCGGCGGCGGGGGTCCTTTTTGGAGCAGCGGAGGGCTCAGTTCTTGAGCTGGAGGCTGAGCATGCCACTGGCGACGTCGTCGTAGACGTCGAAGATCTTGTCCAGGCCTGTGACCAGGAACACGCCCCAGACGTGGGTGTTGATGGCGCAGAGCTTGAGCTTGCGGTGGTTGCTGCTGACCTGCAGTTTGCGGAGTTTGAGGAGCTTGGCGATGTTCGATGAGTTCAGGAAGTTAACTTCCTGGAAACTGAGTACGACGTCGAGGTCGCTGCGCTTCTCCACCGTCTCCAGAAGGGCGGTCATGTCGTCGGTGAACTGCGGATCGTCGCTCAACTCGACGAGCAGGACGTCATCTGACCAGTTCTCGATGGGCATGTCGCCCCGCCTCCTGTACGAGCCTCGAGCGCGCCGGACCGAACCGACCTGCGACTTCAAGGGCCACTCTAGCCCTGCCCACCAGCCGTGTCAACCCTGGAACCCGGTGTCTGCGCCGCCTGGGCATGGAGAAGTGAGAAGCGAGAGAGGCTGCCCCTGGAGAATCCTGTGCGTCTGGAGGGCACGGCTTCAAGTCGATGGGGGTGGGCGGGCCCAAAGGCTCCATCCTCTCTCGTCTACATCGCCCGCACCAGCAGCGATCGATCGATGCCCAGCCGCCGGATGGCCTGCTCGGCGTCGGCGAGGAACCGGCGGCCGTCTTCGTAGTAACCGGCCGTGGGCTTGAGATCGGGGACCTGTCGCGCCCAGTAGCGGTTGAAACACATCATGAGCAGTTCGCGGACGTACTTGCTGAAGATGCTGGCCAGGGCGATTTGCATGTGATGTGTTTCGCCTTTCTGCACGAAGCGGATCATCCACGGTGCCGGTCGATGGTTGAGCCGATAGCTGCTTCGCTCGGGCGATTCTTCGACGATTTCGAGTTCCGCGTCCTGGAAGGCGGTCATGAGCGGCCGGGCGTAGCCGACGCGACCGCCCTGACGGTCCACCCAGATCCGCAGGGGGCGCGGACCGACGATGTTCGCGATTCGCTGCATGAGCCGCGTGGCCAGGGCAAAGAGGACGACGGCCTTGTTCCGTGTCCGGCCGACCATGTCGTTGTAGTCACCCTCGGGCAAGACCTCGACCCACGCTCCGCGGAAGCGGATGCCAGCGGCGGCGAGATCGCGCTGGACCGAGCTTCGCTGGACGCCCAGGTCGTCCTCCGTCACCTCGACCGGCAGGGCGATATCCTCCGCCGCGTACCAGGGGTACCGGCCGAGCATTGCGACCACGTGCGGGCAGACCAGCTGGATCATGGCCCGGAGGCTCACGGGCGCCTTCCCGTGTTGCATGAGGAATGTGAGTGCGGCCCGTTCGAGCAGGGCGATGCCGGCCGGGGTGTCGCTCTTGCCGTGCAGTTTCTTGCTGTCGGACACGGCCAGTCGTGGGTCGCGTTTGCGGTGCCTGGCGGTGAGGCTGGCTTGGAGCAGGTCCCAGAGATCCGGGCCGGCTGCCCGATCCTTCAGGGTCCGCATGAGGGTCACAGGCACATCGAACGCCGCGGCCGACACGACCAGCGGCCCCAGCAAAGGGCCATAGCCGGCTTCGTCGATCCCGACGATGGTCGATGTCGCCTGCTCGGTCGGGTCCAGTTCCTCGGCCATGGAGGAGTTCATAATCGCTTTGGGAGCGAATCTCAACCTCGTCGTGATGCGGCGTGGCGAGGAGAAATGGAGAATGGAGGGATGGGGCGGGATCGAGTCTTGTCGGCGTCACTCCATGGCGTTTGGTGGAGCGGTCGTGTACGTTCCGCATTCGGGGCACACGCCGGACAGGTTGCCGATTCTGCACAGGCCGATACCGTTGATGGCGTGTCATGGCTGGTGTGGCGGGACCGCTGGCGGAGGCTGCAGGGGTGCTGCGGGCTCATCGGCTCGTCACGGTCGCGGGATCATCCTCACGGTCACGGGATCAGGAGCGCTCCCAGCAATACGGACAAGCCCAGGATCATGGCCGCCACTCCCAGCCGGATGCTTGGCGGCGGGTTGCTGATGTGGGGGCGAATCGGCGCGGGGATGCGGCGGATGTTGAGGACCTGGCAGCCGAGCACGATGGCCAGGAGTCCGGCTGCGCACGCGACGAAGTTGGCCAGGGGGGAGAGTACGGAGACACCCGGCAACCGGAAGAGCAGTGCCCCGGCCCAGCCGACACCGGCCAGCATCAGGCCCATCCTGGAGTCCTTGTTTGCATGCTGGAGTCGGAGCATGTGGGTCCATGTTTTGGCGGCCCGTCCGCGTACTTCCCGCCAATCGAAAGGAGATCCACACTCGGGGCAGCGGTGTTGTTTCAGGCCGTGCAGGATGTAGGAGCACTTGCGGCAGGTGGGCGGGATCGGAAACCGCCATTCGTCCCTGGCGTTGCCCAGATACTCGAGCTCGTTCCAGGTGAAACTCACATCTCCTAGCATATCATGCCGATGGATCCGAGGCCAAGTTGACCACGGACCGCCGGCGGGTGGGTCGTCAAGCGGTTTGAATGCCTCCGGCTCGGCGGATAGCCTACCGGGGCCGTGATTCGCGGTGGAAACGCAAAGCGGGGAGGTGTTGTTGTCTTCGGGGGCATGCCTGGTTCGCGGGTGCTCCTGCGTCGTGCGGTGATGAGCGACCGGAAAGGCGGCGCATCGGAATGGTAAGAAGGCACGCATGGGCAACCGTGGGGGTGGTGCTGGCGGTCGCACTGGCTGAGATCTCGAGCACTGCGGCGGGGGACGACGAGATCAGGCCGATCGGGGTGAGTCTGACGGCTGTGGACGGGGTGGAACCTGGTCAGAAGGTCACCGGGCGGCTGGCGCTGGCGAATGAGCAGGATACGGCCGCGTCCTGCCGAATCAGCTACACGGTCCAGACGGATGGTGCGATGTACCATGCGGGGGTGCCGGATCCTGTCTACGGCGTCGATTGTGCCCTGGGTGCTCGGAGTTGGACGGTGGCCGACGGCAAGGTCGTGGAGGAGGGTTCACTGACCGACGGGAAGGATTACACTGACGCCGGTACGGCCTACGTGACCGACCACTTCACCGAGGCATTTCAGTATGTGGACCTTGGCGAAGGGAAAGTCCGGAGAATCACGGGCATCAGCTATCTCTCGGGTGACGCCAACCACGCGTGGAAGGTGGATGTCGCGGTTTCGCGCGATGGGCAGTCGTACGTCGACGTGCCCGGCCTGCAGGGCGTCGACATGTTCAAGAAGTGGGGGGAGATCGTGCTGCCGCTGAGTCAGGTTGTGGAGGGGCGTCTGATACGGCTTCGCTACCATCGTGACGGCCAGCGGGTCTCGGTCCTGCGGATGCCCTGTCGTCTGAGTGTGTTCGACGGGGTGGTGGGGGATTCGTTCGAGTTACCCGAGGTAGGAGAGGTCGTGGCCGCGGGTGTGAAGGACATCAAGGTGGGAGCGAAAGCGTCGGTGACGGTTGAACTGGCCGCCGATCGGGTTCTGACGCCAGGGATGTACTTGTTGGCTGCGCGGGTGGAGTGCGGGGCGATGCGGGAGTTGGTCTATCGGCATGGACTGGTCATGCCGGAGGCACTGAGGACGGTGTCGGCGGAGTCGCGGTTTGGACTCAACGCGGCGAAGGGCGAATGGGCCCCGATGGTTCGGCGGCTGGGTGTCGGCTGGGTGCGTTTCGAGAACATGAAGTGGCCGTTCGTCTCGCCCGAGCCGGGTGTCTACCGTCGGTGATCGAGCGGGTGCGGGGCGACGAAGACCACGCTGGTGGAGGGCGGGACTGAGGTTCCGGGCCCGTGCCTGGTTGCCTCTCGTATGTTGGGGGTGCTTTCGGTACCATGGTGGTGATACCATCCTGTTTGCAGGCGAGAAGGGCACCGTGCTCTGCGGTGGATGGTCTGGTGCGTTCACCCTCCATCCGGTCAGCGGGCGGGAGGAGTTCAGAGCGCCGCCCAAGACGATTCCGCGGTCCGTCGGCCGCCATACGGAGTGGGTCAAGGCCTGCAAGGAGGGCAAGCCGGAAGATGACCAGACCGGCCTGGTCTATTCGGGGCCTTTCGCGGAGTCGTTGGTGGTGGGCACCTTGGTCCTGCGGCTCAAGGACTGCATCGAGTAGGACAGCGCCAGCATGAAGGCGAAGAACGCCCCGGAAGCCGAGTTGCTGATCAGGGTGCGCTACGGTGACGGATTCGGGATCTGATTGAATGGGTGTACGCAGGGTTTGGAGAGACACTTGGGCGCGTCTCGGGCGGCGCGTGGGAAGAAGGTTGGATGCACATCGGTCACGAAGGTACGGTTGTTGCTTCCGAGCCCGGCACTGACCGGCAGAGCTGCGCTTTTCCGGGCATCTGCGTGTTGCCGACCGGGCGCTGGCTGTGCACGTTTCGGGCGGCGCCGGCCAAGCTGGCGACGGTGGGCCAGCATGTTCTGCTCACCTGGTCAGATGACGAGGGTCGATCCTGGTGTAAGCCCCGCGCGCTGTGTGTACCGCCGAGGATCGAAGGTCGTCCGGGGCTGTTCCGGGCCGCCTATCTGACCGCGCTGGGCGGGGATCGTCTGCTGGCGGTGTTGTGCTGGGTTGATCACTCGGACCCGTCGCGTCCTTTCTTCAATGAGCAGACCCAGGGACTGCTCGATTCGCGGATTCTGCTGTCGTGGTCCGAGGATGGGGGTGGTCGCTGGTCATCGCCGCTCCTGGTTGACACCGCTCCGTTCCACGTGCCGACGCCGATCACCGGGCCGGTTCTGTGTCTGGGCAACGGCGATCTCGCCTGCCAGTTCGAGTTGAACAAGCCATACGAGGACTGCGGTGTATGGCGGCATCGCTCGGTGCTTCTGTATTCCTGCGATTCGGGCAGGACCTGGCCGGAGCACGCGATCACCAGTGGTGACCCGGCCAACCGGGTCTTCTACTGGGATCAGCGTCCCGCGGTGCTGAATGATGGGCGGATTCTCGATCTGTTCTGGACTTACGACAACGAGGCGGCGGTCTACCTCAGCATCCACGCCCGGCTGTCGATTGATCATGGCCGGACGTGGTCGGATCTGTGGGATACGGGGGTGTCCGGCCAGCCCGCGGCGCCGGTGGAACTGGGTGACGGGCGAGTGGCGATGGTATATGTGCATCGTGACGGTCCGCCCGTGATCAAGCTCTTGTGCAGCGAGGACGGGGGGCGGAGTTGGCCGGCCGGTTCGGGGCTGACGATTCATGAGACCGGACTGGGTTCCCAGACGCGGGTGAAGGGATCGATGCAGGATTCATGGGCGGAGATGGGTGCGTTTTCGGTCGGTCTGCCGGCCACGGCCGCGCTGCCCGGCGGTGACGTCCTGGTGGTGTATTACGCCGGTCCGCATGCCGACCGGACGGACATTCGGTGGTCTCGGGTGCGGCCATGACGCTGCGGGAGCGCATACGGGCCGTGTACGAGGGGCGGAGGCCGGATGTCGTGCCGTACATGCTTGATCTGTCCCACTGGTACTACCACCGGAATCGCCAGCCGTGGGACCTGAGCCGGGCCTACGAGTACCCGGAAACTGAGCTGATCGACTACCACCGGCGTGCGGGGGTGGGTTTCTACCTGCCCAATCTGGGCTCGTTCTTCCGCATCGCGTACCCTCCGGATGTCACCGCCACGGTGAGCCGCAGCCCTGACGGCCACGAGATCACCTGGAGGTATGACACACCGCTGGGCAGCATCGAGCGGACCCGCCGCTGGTACGAGCAGACCTATTCGTGGGCGGTTTGTGGCTGGGGCGTCAAGACCGAGCATGATCTCGAGATTCTGGCGTATGCCCTGGCCCACCGCACCTATACGCCGCGGTGGGATCGGTACCAGGCGTGGGTGAATGAGGTGGGCGATCTAGGCGTTGTCTACCTGCTCCCCGGCTACAGCGCCATGGGGCAGTTGCTGCACTATTGGCAAGGCGTTGAAGGGACCATGTTTGCGGTGGAAGACTGGCCCGCGACGATGCACAGTGTTGTTGACCGGATCAATGAGAACAACCTGGCGCTGATCGACCTGATTACGACGTCACCCGCCGAAGTCGTCCTGATGGGCGACAATTTCTCCGGTGACGTGCAGCCAGCTCGTTTTTTCGATGCCTGGTCGCGGGATTACTACCTGGAGGCCATTCGACGCCTGCACGCGGCGGGCAAGCGTGTGGCCGTGCACATCGATGGGCGGTTGCGCGGGGCGCTGAGGATGATTCGTGATGTCGGGGCCGATGCCGCCGACGCGGTGACACCCAAGCCGACGGGTGATCTGACTCCTGCCCAGTGCCGCGAGGAGTCCGGTCCGGACTTCATTCTCTCCGGTGGCGTGTCGCCGAACCTGTGGCTGCCCGGGGCGAGTGTCGAGGGTTTCAAGCGGGCGGTGCTCGACTGGCTGGAGCTCAGACGCCAGGGACCTCGACTGATAGCCAACGCGGGGGACCAGGTACCGCCGGGTGCAGTGGAAGACCGCATCGCGCTGATGCGTGATCTTGTCGAGCGTCACGGTCGGTACTGAAGCGCCGGACGGGTACGCCGCGATGCTGGCCGGCGTTGACAAGCCGTTCTGTTCTTGCTGATCGAGCGCCCTCCGCTCCAGGGCGGGCTCCCTATCGGGGCTACACCGCCAGCGATTTGTCTTGGTACTTGTGGGCGAAGAACCGTTGGACGGTCTCGACGACCTTTGAGGGAACGGTCGGTCGGTAGTTGCTCACGAGTTGTTCGGCGGTCTGGTGGGCGATTTCGTACATGCCCGGGGCGTTGTCACGGTATCCGCCGGTCAGGTCGAAATAGGGGCTTTCGAAGAACTCGCCGCTGCGCAGCAGCCGGACGGTCAGATCGTCGGTCAGGAAGTTCCCGCCGGGCTGCGCCTCGGCAAGCGATCGAAGGCCAAGCTTCTCCTCATCCAGGTCGAGGCCGCCTGCCAGGTACTCGGCCATGTCGATCAGGCCGCACTGCATGATGATCTGTTCGGCGCTCATACCGTTGGCGTTGTGCAAGCTGCCCAGGCCGCCGATGACGTTCTGCCCGCCGGTGACGGATGCCAGCAGGTAGGCCATGCTCTCGGCTCCGTTCTGGACGTCCGGTCGCCAGGTGAGGCTTCCTCCGGCCTCTCCGGAGACAGGAAGGTGGTAGAACTGCCCCAGCTGGGTCGCGGCGGTCTTGAAGATCATCTTCTCGGCGCCGTAGTAGCGATCCCGCCCGGTGCGCATGTCCGCCACCGAGGGGCCGATGCCGTAGAGCACGGGATGGCCCGGCTTGTAGGTCTGGGTGATGAGGACCGGCGCGAGCGCCTCCACGTTGGCTGCCAGGAGGGTCCCGGCCCGCGAGTAGGGCGAGGTCATGCCCGCCATCGGACACACCGTTGAGATGATGGGATAGCAGCGCTCCATGGCCATCTTCATGATCTGGATGTTCATGCCGTGGATCACCATGGGGCTGGTGACGGCCATCGCGACGCTGAGCAGAGGAGTGGTTTGGGCGTCGAGTCCTGCTGCGTCGGCGATGACCGCGGCCACGTCCATCCAATCCTGGCAGTTCTTCTCCGAGGTGGGATAGGCGGCGATGTGCTTGGTGGCGTGAGCAAGGAAGACCTCCATGGTTTTGTAGTAGCTGTCCGGCTCGGGCACATCGTTGACGGGGAACTGCATCCGCATCATGGAGGCCACCCGGTCCAGCGACTCGCCGATGATCGTGTGACGGCGGACGTCTTCGAGGACCGGGGGTCTTGGGCCGCCGCAGTATGGAATGATGAAGGGGTCGAGGATAAGAGAGAGGTAGTAGCGGTTTTTGCCACCGACCTCGAGTGGCCGCCCGTTCAGGCCGGTTTCCCGGGCCACCGCCGGAGCCAGGGCCAGTAGTTCCTCGATCAGTCGGCGATCGAAACGGGCGATGCCCGACGCCTCATGGACGCGAGCTCCTCTCCGAGCCAGCCTGCCCAGGGTCTCGGCGTGGGTGATCCGAATCCCGATTCGCTCGAAGACGTCCAGTGTCCGGGCGTGGAGCGATTCGATTTCGGCGTCGCTCAAGACGCGGATCTGCATTCTGCTCATGGGCCATTGTTCCTTCGCCGAGTCGTTCGCAGGCGTTCAGGTCAGCCGCTTGAATCCGCTGTGGGCTACGGGGCCCTTCAGTTGCCGCCGAACGGTGTCTGCCCGGAGTGCCTCGGCCATTCTCCCGAACACCTCGTCGATCGCCGCCCCATAGGCGGCCACCACCTCGTCCTCGTGGGCCAACGTTGGATAGAGGGTACAGCCAGCCAGGAAGCCGCGCTCGAGCATCCACTGGGTGTAGAGGGTACGCAATTCCGGTTCCAGGGGATGGTCGAAGCGGAAGTGCGCGAGGCAGGGGAACCCGCCATCCATTGCGATCGGCAGCCCGTGGCGGGCGCCGTGCACCTGCCAGTGTTCGGCAACGGCGGTTCCGATCCGGGCGATGTGGGCAGGCACGTCCTGAGCCGCGAGCTTGTCGAGGGTGGCGAGGGTGGCGACCGGGCCGATGCTTTCCGTCCAGTAGGTACTGCTGATGAACGATTCGTGGGCGCCGGCCATGGCTTTCGGGGTACCGATGATTGCGGCCATGGGGTGGCCGTTGCCCAATGCCTTGGCGAAGACGGCCATGTCCGGGTGGACCCCGAACTTGAGATGAGCGCCTCCGAAGCACAGTCGCCAGCCGATGGTGATCTCATCGAAGATGAGCAGGGCGCCGCAGTGATGGGTGCCGTCCCGGACCAGCTCCAGAAAGCCGCTGTCTGGAGGGTGGAATCGGCTCGGTTCCATGACCACGGCGGCCAGTCGGTGGCCGCAGCGATCGAGGACGCCCTGGAAGTCCTCGCGGCTGTTGAAGCGGAAAGCCACGGTTGTTCCCCGCAGTTCGGCCGGTACGCCCCCGGGGTCGAGGCCGGGCAGCAGGTGGCCCCGGAGGCCGTCGGCCTCGCCGAGGTTGGCCGCCAGGTACCAGTCGTGCCAGCCGTGGTAGCCGCAGATGGCCACGGCTGATCGCCGTGTGGTTGCCCGGGCGATGCGGACGGCGACCGCCACGGCCTCGCCGCCGGAGCGGCCGAAGCGAACCTGTTCCGCCCAGGGGTGGAGGGTGCAGAGCCGGTCGGCCAGGGCGACTTCCTCCGGCGGGTTCAGCGTCGACATGGCCCCGAGCATCAAGCGGCGCCTAACGGCTCGAGTCACGTCGGGATCGCGAAAGCCGAGCAGGCAGCTTCCGATCCCGTTGGTGGACATGTCGAAGTAGTGGCGCCCGTCGAGATCCCAGACCTCGCATCCGCGGGCCTCGCGGAAGTAAGCCGGCCATTGATCGGGTGCGAGCATTTCCGGGCGCTTGCTGAGCAGCTGTGTTCCGCCGGGGATTCGCCGGCGGGCATATCGATAGAGACTCTGTGTTTCAGTGCCCGAGGCGGGTTTGATGGCCAGCAGGCGGCTTGCGTTGTCGTGGAAGATGTCCTGGAGGTCGACGACGTTCAGGCCGGTGCTCTCGGCTGCCTGGCGGAGGGCGAGGAGCGACTCGAGTCCGACCAGCGTCGGCGAGCCGTGGACGGTGCATCGATCCCACTGCACCGTCTCCGGCTGCAGCCAGGCGAATCCGTTGCCGAGCGTCACGCACTTGCCGCGGGTTTGTGACACGGGGAAGTCGCTGCCCCACATCAGTCTTCGGGGGCCGAACGCCTCAAGGATGGCGACCAGTGCATCGGGTTCACAGATCGCAGACGTGTCGAACCAGACGTTATTCAGGCCCTTCAGCGCGGGCAGGCCGCACCGCGTATTGGGTGCATGGAAGCCGCGCGCTGCGTGGGCGAGGACCAGCTGGGCCGCGGGATACTGCCTGCATCTGTCCCGCAGGTACTGCTGGTTAGCCGAGTCGGCCAGGGCGAGTCGGCGCACCATGTGCAGCATG
The DNA here is from genome assembly GCA_018003015.1 of Phycisphaerae bacterium. Taxonomy (NCBI): domain Bacteria; kingdom Pseudomonadati; phylum Planctomycetota; class Phycisphaerae; species Phycisphaerae bacterium. Next base: position 28,086 of record JAGNEZ010000037.1, read on the forward strand.
ACGAGGAGGCCGCGCTCGTTCGCCGTCTGCCATGCCCACTCAGGCATGAAACTCTCGATGGAGGCATCGAACGTAGGCTGGCTCTGGCTGAACGTGTGATAGACTTTGAAGCCGGCGATCTGTTGGACTTCCAGATAGTGCTCGACGCGATCGCGGGGGTAGTCGGGGTGGATGACGATGAGGCCGCGGCTGTTCGTATGGGTTCTGAGCTGGTCGACGAGGAAATCGTTGACCGCATCCACACGTTCCGGCCGCACCATGGGATCGGGAAAGAAGAGGCCGCCGCAGCATCGTCCGGGGCCAATCTGCCGGTCCAGGCATTCGCGCCAGATTTCCCAGGTGAGCTGGGAAGGCCCCTCGGTCATCACGCCGCCCTGGGCGGCCAGGTCGGCGACCTGGTACAGATGCGCGTGGACATCGAACATCCGGTTTGGCAGGAAGGCCTTCAGCTTCTGGGAGAGCTCGCCATCGACCGGCGTGTGCGTCCAGTTCTCAACCATGGAGCACCTCGGAGTTCGGGGATCCGCGCGAGCCCATCCCTCTTGAAGCTGGCGAAGATCCGCTCATGGTCCGTCTTGACACTCGCGCACCCTTGCCATAGCGTTGCCGGGGATCGCTCAGACAGATCAAGTTGGTTGGCCAAGAGGACTCGAATCTGTTGAAGAAGCTATCCGGCTCTGCGGAGGATGTCAATGCTGGCGGCTAGGGCCCACGCGCAGGAAAGGCCGGGGTTGGTCTCTGCACCTGTTTCCGGTCTTGCGTCCAGCCTCTTGTCCGTCCTCACCGGCGAGTCTGCCGGTGGCTCCGTCTGTCGAGCCTGGCTCGGCGCGTCCGGTTCACGGCGGGTGCGGGTCGCATTCCTGGTGCTGCTGTTCGCGGCGCCGGTGATGGCCCAGAGCGCGCCGGCCGCAGCGAGTGACTCCTCTCCGGCCGCCACGGCCCAGGCTTCGCCCTCCGCGCCCCTCGCCGCAGGCGAGGGAGGGGGACTTGCGCATCGCCGACTTGTCCTGCTGGACTGGCTGGTGATCGGGGCGTACGGGGTCGGCATGCTGGCCATCGGCTGGCTGGCATCCCGGAAGACCAAGACCAGCGAAGACTACCTTCTCGGCGGGCGGAAGCTGAATGCTTCGGCTGTCGGTCTCTCCTTGTTTGCCACGCTGATCAGCACGATTTCCTACCTGGCGGTTCCCGGTGAGATCATCAAGCACGGACCGGTGTTTCTGGCTTACATTGCGGCCATTCCGATCATCTATGTTGTCACGGGTTATCTGTTGATCCCGTACATCATGCGGCTGCCGGTCACCAGCGCCTACGAGATCCTGGAGAGCACCCTGGGCATTGAAGTTCGTCTGCTGGGCTCGATCATCTTTCTGTTCACCCGGCTGGTGTGGATGGGCCTCATCCTTTTCGCTTCAACGAGAGCCATGGTGGCCATGCTGGGGCTGGCTCCCGAGACAGCTTTTTACCTGGGTGTAGGAATGAGCCTGGTGACGGTCGTGTACACATCGACGGGCGGGCTGCGGGCGTCGGTTGTCGCCGGCGCGGTGCAGACGCTGGTTCTCCTGGGCGGAGCGGTGGTGTCGGTGTTCTACGTGACGTACGAGATGGGCGGGGTGCGGCCCTGGTGGCCTGCCGAGTGGGCGTCGAACTGGGATGTGCAGCCCTTCTTCAGTTTCGACCCGCACGTGCGTGCGACCGTGCTGGGCATGGTCATCACCACGGTGGTGTGGTGGGTCTGCACGGCCGGCTCTGACCAGATGGCGATCCAACGTTATCTGTCGACACGGGACGCGCGGTCGGCGCGGCATGCGTTTCTGGTCAACAACTGCGCCGACGTGCTCACGACGTTGGCGTTGGCTTTTCTTGGCTTTGCCCTGCTGGCCTTTTTCCGCAGCCACGCCGCCTCCCTGCCAGCGGAGTACAATCTGGTCACGAATGCCGACTATCTTTTTCCCTACTTCATCGTCAACGTCCTGCCTGCCGGTCTCGGGGGTCTGGTCATTGCCGGGTTACTGGCGGCGGCGATGTCGAGTCTATCGGCGGGCTTCAACTCCTGCTGTTCCGTGGTCACGGTGGATCTCGTCGACCGCTTTCGCGAGCAGAAGTCCGCGGCTGAGCGACACCTCCGCATGATGCGTTACATCAGCGTTGTCGTCGGCCTGATCACAGTTGGCCTGAGTCTTCTGATGGGACATGTTTCGGGCAACCTCGTGGAGATGGCCAACAAGACGACGAATCTGTTTGTTGCCCCACTCTTCTGTCTGTTCTTCATGGCCATGTTCGTGCCGTTCGCTACGGCTTTCGGGACATTTTCGGGAGCGGTTTACGGGCTGGCCGCCGGTGTGCTGGTCGGCTACTGGGACCAGCTGACGGGGGAGGCTGCCCTGAGCTGGACGTGGATCACGCCGGCTTCGCTGATGGCCAGCATCGTCGTGGGCTGCGTGTTCAGTCTCTTGCCGACCCGCGGCCGGTCCTGGCCGATCCTGACCGGGTGGGCGCTGCTTGCCGCGGCGCCGCTGGTTCTGTGCTCTGTTGCCGTTGTGCGCTGGTGACCGCGTTTTTCCCCCGCGGGGGGAGACGGGTGGTGTTGGGGCAGCAGGCCTGAAAGAAGCCGGCGGCGTTTCGATCTGTGTTGCCGTCAGGATCAGGACTTTCCGTTTGTTCGGCTTGGCACGGTGGTTCGGGATCGATAACATGCTCCGTCACGCCGGTCGCTCATGGCGCTTGGGCTCGTTGTCGTCGGGTCACCGGCAGCGGCTTTCTGCCTTCTTGGAGGAGGATTGGAGGCTTCTACCGATCCGGGTTTGGGCCGTGGGCAGGAGTCCGGATCGCCCCTGGCGGGGGGGGGGGACATGACCTGCCACGCGCCGGGATGTGCCTGGCAACGGCCTTGCGGCAAGCGGAGAAGGGGCCATGACCGCCCAGATCCTGGACAACGCCGTGTTGTGGATGGGGGACGGAACCTCGCTGGATGGGCACCTCGCCATCGAGTCCGGCAAGATCGTCTCCGTCTGCCCCGGGCGCTATCACGGCCGCCTGCGGGTTGAGGATCTCGGCGGCCAGGCTCTGTCGCCCGGACTGATCGACCTGATGGTGCTCGGCGGCTTCAACCGCAGCATTCTCCGGGACGATCCGGGTGAGTTGGCCCGGGCCTATCTTCGGCTGGGCATCACCAGTTGCCAGTTCTGTATCGGGACGCTTCCCTGGGACGCGATGCAGCGGGTGGCGGGCAACGTTCGCCGGGCGATGATTGACCAGGGCCGGCCGGCGGCTCGGGTGCTGGGTCTGTATCTTGAAGGGCCCTTTCAGCAGCCGGACTTGACCGGGGCGAGCCTGCGTGAATACGCTCTTCCGCCTTCGCCGGAGAATGTCTCGCGGTTGCTGGAGATGGGGCCGGTGATCACGATGGTCAACGTTGCTCCCGGCCTGGAGGGTGACGCGGCCGCGGTCCGTCGCCTGTGTGAATCCGGCAAGGTTGTGTCGATGGCTCACTCCGACGCTCCCGTGGAACGTGTCGATGCGTGCATTGAGGCCGGTACGAGCGTGTTGGGCCATTGCTGGGACAACAACGCCGGTCGGATCGGCGATTCCGGGGTTCAGCAGCCGACGCTCGAGCATGCCGCATTGCTCGATGAGCGGGTGCGGTTCATTCACTTGATTTGCGACGGCACGCACGTGCATCCGGTCATGGTTCGCCTGACGGTGCGGTGCCGCGGACTTCAATCCATCTGTCTGGTCACTGATGCGGTCACGCGTGCGGGGTGCCCGGACGGGTCCTACACTGCTGACGACGGACGGCTCTTCAGCAAGCAAGGCGGCGTTGGGCGGACGGATGCCGGCTGGCTGTGCGGCAGCGCTCTGTTGCTGGCTGATCATCTGCGGAGTCTGATCCGGTTTACCGGCTTGCCTCCGGAGCAGGCGATCCGTACTGTAACCGGGAATCCGGCGGCATGCCTGGGCCTTCAGGATCGGATAGGCCTGCTTCGGGCGGGGCTTGCTGCCGACGTCGTGGCCTGGGACTCGTCTCTGCGGGTTCGCAGAGTCTGGTGCTCGGGACGGGAAGTGGACAACGTCTCCGATTTCGCAGAGGTGCCTCTGTGAGCGCTCAGGCGCGTTTTGACCTCACTGGACGAGTTGCCCTGGTTACTGGGGGGAGCCGGGGAATCGGCCGGGGCATTGCGATCGGTTTTGCCGAGCACGGCGCCGACGTGGCCGTCGTTTACCGTTCGGCCGAGCGGGAGGCCGGCGAGGTGGTGGCGGCGATTCGGGCCCTTGGCCGGCGAGCATGGGCTTACCAGCAGGATCTGGCCGCGCTCGATGAATTGCCGGCCTTGGCGGAGCGCGTCTGGCGGGAATGCGGCCGGATTGAGATTCTCGTCAACAACGCGGGCATGGCCTACCTGGAGTCGTTCAACGCGATCACTCCGGAGCACTGGCGCCGGGTCATGGCGGTGAACCTTGATGCCGTGTTTCTCCTGACTCAGCAGATCGCTGGACGCATGATTGCGGCCGGCGTCAAAGGCCGGATCATCAACCTTTCCAGCAAGAACGGCTTTGTCGCCGAGGCCGGCCTGGCTCACTACAATGCCTCGAAGGGGGCGATTGAGCTGCTCACGCAGAGTCTGGCCATCGAGCTTGGCGCGCACGGTATCACGGTCAACACGATTGCCCCGGGGATCATCGAGACCGAGATCGCCGGTGAGTTCCACCTGCCGACGGCGTTCTTTGAGTACTACAAGGAGCACATTCCGCTCGAGCACCGTTTTGGCCAGGTCGAGGATTGCGTTGGTGCGGCGGTGTTCCTTGCTTCCCGAGCGTCCGGTTACATGACTGGCCAGCATCTGATCATCGATGGCGGTGTGCTATGCGAGCAGGTGCCACGGATGCAGTTCATGGCTGCCGAGGCGCGGGCACGCGGAGGGTAGGCATCGTGTCATCGGTCCCGCGGACGGGTACAGCGATTCAGGATCTGGATACCCCAGCCTTGCTCGTCGACGGGCCGGCGATGATGGGGAACATTGAGCGTATGGCGGCTTTTTTCCGTGGCCGGCCCGCGCAGCTTCGTCCGCATTTCAAGAACCACAAGTGCACGCAGATCGCCCGTCGCCAGTTGGCCGCGGGCTCGGCCGTTGGGATGACGGTTGCCAAGCTGGCCGAGGCCGAGGTTCTGGCGGGCGCGGGGATCGACGACGTGCTGATTGCGAATCAGGTCGTTGGCGACCGCAAGCTGGAGCGGCTGGCCTATCTGGCCCGACGCATCCATCTCCGAGTGGCTGTTGACCACATTGACCAGGCGGTTGCCCTTTCGCGGGCTGTCTCGACCGCCGGTGCGACGGTGGGCGTGCTCATCGAGATTGACATCGGGATGGGGCGTTGCGGGCTGCCACCCGGCGAACCGGCGGTGGCCCTGGCTAGCCGGCTGGCTGACTTGCCGGGCGTCCGGTTCGAGGGGCTTCAGGCCTACGAGGGTCATCTGGTCAGCGTGGCTGATCGTGAGGATCGCCGTGTTCGCGTGATCGAGGCCTTCCAGGGTGCCCTGGACACGCGGGCTCTTCTGGAGCGATCGGGCTTGCCGGTTCGGGTCATCAGCGGCGGCTCGACCTCCACCTATGCGATCACCGGGGTTATCGAGGGAGTCAACGAGATCCAGGCGGGCACCTACGCGACCATGGACTGGACTTACCAGCGGCTCATGCCCGAGTTTCGCCCGGCCCTTTCGGTTATTGCCCGGGTCATCAGCCGGCCGAGGCCGGGGGTAGCCGTTCTGGACGTCGGGGTCAAGGGTGTGGGTCACGAGTTCGGTCCTCCGCAGGTCAAGGGTTGCCCGGGCGCGAGAATACCTTCGTTCATGTCGGAGGAGCATTGCATCATTCATGATGCCCCGGGCTGGCGGGTGGGTGACGCCGTGGAGCTGGTGCCCAGCCACGCATGTACCACCTGCAACCTGCACCGGCAGATTCACGTGCACGATGGAGGCCGGGTTGTCGACCTGTGGCCGATCGAAGGCTCGGGAGGGCTGACCTAGTCTGGTGTCCGGGGGGTCTCGTGTGGGTGCCGACGCAAGTACGGTTTGCGTGTTTGAGCGGCTGCTGTGGGGCTGGCACGACCTGTTGCCCGAGGCTAGGGTGGGCAAGCGCGTCATCGAAGATGAGGGGACGGTCCGGTCGGGCGTTTCATCGTGGTGGGCCGCGTCCTGCTCGCCGGTTCTGCCGAAAGGAGCGAGGTCATGAGCCTGAAACGCGTGGGTCCGGTTGTCCGCGGTGAAGAACTCGCCGACGGGGGTGGCGGCCACGTGGATGTGGTCAATCCTGCGACCGGGCGGGTGATCGCCCGGCAGGTCTGCTGTGATGCGGCCGCCGTGGGACAGATCGTGGAGGCCGGCGACGACGCCTTTCGCTCGGCCGGCTGGCAAGGTCTGTCGCCCGCGGATCGCGGCAGGTTGCTGCTACGTCTGGCCGACCTGGTCGAGGCGGAGGCCGAGCGGCTGGTGGAGTTCGAGTTGCTCGACACGGGCAAGCCCATTTCCCAGCTTCGCGGTGGCGAGCTTCCGCTGGCTGCCGCCATCATTCGCTTCTATGCAGGGGCTGCCGACAAGATCGAGGGCAAGACCAAGAACACGCCGGGCGGGTTTCATCTGACTACGTGGGAGCCCTACGGGGTAGTGGGCGGCATTCTCCCTTGGAACTATCCACTGGTTAATGCCGCCATGAAAGTCGCCCCGGCCCTGGCCGCCGGCAATGCGATCGTGCTGAAGCCGTCGGTGGAGACGCCCCTGGCGACCGTCGAGTTCGCGAAGCTCTGCACCCGGGCGGGTATTCCTCCGGGCATCGTCAACGTGGTCCTCGGTTCGGGGACGAAAGTTGGCAACGAACTGGTCGCGAATCCCAGAATCAAGAAGGTCTCCTTCACGGGTTCGACCGCTGTCGGCCAGGGTATCCAGAAGCTGGCGGCGGACCAGATGAAGCCGGTCAATCTCGAATGTGGTGGCAAGAACGCCATCATTGTTTTTGCCGACGCCGATCTGGAGCGGGCGGCCAACGCCGCCCTGGTCAGTGCGTTCGTGAACTGCGGGCAGCTCTGCGTTTCCTGCTCTCGGCTGCTGGTAGAGCAGTCTATCGCGGGTCGTTTTGAGCGCCTGCTGGAGGACAAGTTGCGGAGGATCCGGGTCGGCGACCCGGAGGATCCCGCGACCCAGATCGGGCCGATGATCACGCGGGCCCAGTACGATGTTGCGCTGCAGTACCTGCAGCTGGCCGCGAACGAGGGTTGTCGTGTTGTCGCGGGCGGCCGGAAGCTAGCGCTGGGTGGAGACCTGGCGCAGGGGTTCTGGCTGCAGCCCACGATTCTCGCCGACGCGAAGCCCGCGATGCGCGTGGCCCAAGAGGAGATCTTTGGGCCAGTTATGACCCTCTTGAAATTCTCTGAAGAACATGAAGCGATCGAGATTGCCAACGGCGTCGCGTACGGTCTGTCCGGTTCGGTGTGGTCCGGGAGCATCGAGCGTGCCGGGCGAGTGGCCCAGTCCATGGATACGGGCATTGTCTGGGTCAATACCATGCTCGTCGGCTACCCTCAGATACCCGTTCCCCCGCACCGAATGAGTGGTACCGGCGTCGAGCTGGGCATGGAAGGGTTGCTGGCCTACTGCAAGCGCAAGAGCGTGGTCATCAGTTCGGACCGCACGGCGCCGATCGGATGGGGGGTGTGACGGCCGCGCCCGGCCTGGCGTCTGGGTTTGCCTGTCCGCTATCGGAGGTTTTTTGCCGGGAGGTCACGTCGAGGTATGCTCGGCCCTTTCTCAGTCGGTTCGGAGGCGGGGGCCTTCGGCTCCCTGGTGAGAACGTAAGATGCCAACGCTCCGGAGGCAGACGATGGAGGCTCCGACGCGTCCCCCTCGTTTCCACTACGCCTGGATCATCCTCGTGGTCGGGACGCTGGTCGTTTTCGGTTCCTTGGGCCTAGCCCGTTTCGGGTACACGTTGGTGCTACCGGAGATGCAGGCCGAGCTGAGGCTGAACAACACGCAGGCTGGCGGCCTGGCGACCGCGAATCTCGTGGGGTACCTGGCCCTGGCGGTGGCAGGTGGCGCCCTGGCCAGCCGGTACGGTCCCCGGAAGGTGATTGCGGGCGGTTTGGCTCTGGCCGCCTTGGGCATGCTGCTGACCGGTTTGGCGGGCAGCTTCACCGCGACCATGGCCTGGCGGACGCTTACTGGGGTGGGCAGTGGGGCCAGCAATGTGCCGGTGATGGGTCTTCTGGCAGCGTGGTTTGCCCAACGTCGCCGTGGCCTTGCTGCCGGGATTGGGGTGACGGGCTCTTCGTTTGCGATCATCGTGCTGGGCCCGCTTGTGCCCCGCATGCTGGCCAGTTACGGCCAGAGCGGCTGGCGTGTCTGCTGGTTTCTGTTCGCGGCGGCAACGCTGGGGTTGGCCATCCTATCGCTGGTCGCCTTGCGTAATCGGCCCGCGGAGGTTGGGCTGCGACCGTTGGGATCGACAGGATGCGGCGAGCCGGCTTCCTCCGTGCACCAGGGACTCCAGTGGAGCAGCGTTTATCGTTCCGGGACGGTCTGGCACGTGGGCTTGATCTACGTTGCCTTTGGGTTCTCGTACATCATCTACATGACCTTCTTCACCAAGTACCTGACGACCGAGGGTGAATACACCTCGACTTCCGCGGGCAGGCTTTTCATGCTGATGGGCTGGATGAGCCTGCTGTGCGGACTGGTCTGGGGGTGGGTCTCGGATGTCATCGGGCGCAAGGGGGCCCTGATCATCGTTTATCTGATTCACGCCGTCGCCTTCGGCCTGTTTGCGTTGTGGCCATCACCGGCCGGTTTCATCCTCTCGGCAGTTCTTTTCGGGCTCTCGGCATGGAGCATCCCGGCGATCATGGCCGCCGCGTGCGGTGATTTGCTGGGCCCGAGGCTGGCGCCCGCCGGGCTAGGTTTTGTCACGCTCTTTTTTGGCATCGGCCAGGCTGTGGGCCCGAGTGCTGCGGGTGCGGTGGCGGACGCCACCGGATCGCTGTCCCCGGCGTTTGTGCTTGCCGCCGTTGTCGCCCTGCTGGGCGCCCTGGGTACCCTCATGCTCCGCCATGCCGGCATGGCGCGGGGTGGTCGCCAGGCCGCCGGATCGTCGCCGGCGGGCGGACGTGCCTCGCAGGTCTCGGACGAGTCCTCGTGAGGGTCTACGTCGGAAGCGGTTTCCCCTGGAACTTCACTCTCCAATGGACCGACCGGCTTGTCGGGGATTGGATGGTGACGCGGACCACCCCGGTGGTTTTCTGCAGCGACGCGCTGACTCCGGCGTTCTGGTCGCCCGGGGAAACGGTGGCGGCGACGGGTTTCCAGGCTTGCCCGCCGTCGGTGATTCCGGCAATTCGGAGTTCGTCATGGTCCGTTCACCAGAAGCTGGAAGACATGAAGGCCGGTGCCTGAGCTCTTCGGGTTGTGCTCGGCAGTCAGGTGGACGCGGGCGGTATGACGCCCGGGCTTGAGGTCGTCGGAGAACACCATGGCCCAGGGCAGGTAAAGGGATTCGCTCCAGGAGGTGAAGGTGTCATACCGCCGGCCGGGGCCGCCGTCCACCGCGACCTCTATGATGCCGGCGTCGGGTCCCGCGCCGATCATCAGGCCTGCGCCGGTGCCGTCGAATTCAAACTCGAACTCAGCTCCCGGCACCGTGGCGTCCAGCGCGGGCACGTGTACATAACCCGGGCGTGTTTCCCGTGCGATCGCGGGCGTCCAATCCGGGACAAGTTTGAAGTCCCTGATGATTCTCGCCTTTTCGGGCGAGACGAGCTGTCCCCGGAAGAAGCTCTGCGGATCCAGCGGCTTTGCTGGGAGGAGGTGTTCCCTTGCACTGGTCGCCGGTCTTCCGTAGGCGGCATCCAGTAGGCGGGTGATGCTGTTCGCGTAAACCCAGTGGCCGAACGGTGCCGGGTGGAGATCCTTGAAATCGTCCGGCCAGCTGAACTGGCGCGCGTTGATGCGGTCGGTGACCTCTCGAGCGAGGTTGAGCGAGGGGTTGCCGTAGGCCTCGGCCACCCGTTCATGTTGAGCGATGGATGCCGGCTGGCGGCCGTGATCGTAGTCGGCCATGTGTTCGGGCATCACGAAGTGTACATGAACGATGTCCATGAGTGGGTTGGCGATGCGCGCGTGGCGGACGATTCCCTCCATTCCTCGCAGCATCAAAGCGGGCTCCGGGACGTTGGTCGTGTCATTGACGGCTGCCTCGACGAGGAGCAGATCCACTGGCCCGCGCGAGAGCGCATCGCGTTCCAGGCGGAAGGCATGCGGCACGGATCCGAGTGAAGGGACGCCGGCGCTGATGAAGTCGAACCGGGTGCGCGGGAACCGCTTCTGCAGATAGCGGATAGTCTCCTCGCGCCAGCCCGACATGGCGGTGATCGAGCCGCCCAGAAACGCGATCCGGCCGGTTCCGTCCCGCTCGAACCTGAGGTGCGAGTTGTTCAAGCCGTCGCGCAGGGTGAAGTACTCGACGCCCTTGGGCGACACCGCGCTGTGTCGCATGACGAACCGTGCCGACTGGAAAGCCTCGGGCAGGGGGAAATGATGTCCGTTGCTCTCCTTCGTTCCCTCCTGCACGACGACGACTTCCACGTCCCCCCCGAGTTTTCGCAGCCGTCGACGCGCCTCCAGCGTATTCTCCTCTGGGGGTACCACTTGGTCATTGAGGGAAATGACATGACGCAGGGGGATCTTCGCGGCGGCCAGTCTCGGCAGGAGGTCCAGCGGGTTGCCGCTGAAAGCCAGGGCCTCGCTTTCCGACTTGAAGCCGTAGTAGCGGTGGGCCTCCTCCCACTCTTTCCGTGATCCCGGCCACCGGCGTGGCCAGCTCTTCAGATCCATCACCGGCGTGTCCGCGTAGATGCAGGCAATGCGTTCGGGTCGCCGTGCCGCATAGCGATAGGCGTGCAAACCGCCGCGGCTCACGCCTTCCAAGGCGGGCCGGACACTCAAGCCGCGCTGCCTGGTGACCTGCTCGTAGAACCGATCCATGAGGTCCAGTGACGAATCGCAACCCAGCATGTTCACGCAGTCGATGAATCCGACGTGCCAGCCGCTTCGCAGCAACTCCAGGTCGACCTCGGGGTGAAAATCCGGGAACGACGTCCGCCATATCCACGGCCGGCCGGGCGCGGCTATCCGAGGCTCGGTGACGAAGCACTCGTGGTTGGCGATCGAGAACGATTGTCGCGTGAGTCCGTTCCACAGCGAAGCCGGGGCCGGCGTGTCAGCAAACACCGCGCTGCTGGCGGCTTGGGTCAGCAGCGACACGGTCATTCCGAGAGCAGTCGATGTGCAACGGGTCATGAGGGTCGTTTTCCTCCTCGCTCGGACGAACCGTGCCGCCGTTTCGCCGTCGCCCATCCCGACTGGCGTGTCAGCGAACGGTGGGCGGCCGCCTCGCAGGTTTTCGGCGTTCGGTTGCCGATGGTGGTTTTGGACCTGCATGCCTGCAGATGAGGATTGTACCCGATGAAGGTCGGCGAGGCCTGGGGGGACGGGTTGCCTGGGCCGGAGGTCAGCGGCGGCCAGTCAGTGGCCGTTGGCGGTGAGAGTACCGCGGGGAGGCCGGAGGCTTCGGCGAATCGGGCCGGGAGCTGGAGTCACGGGGTGAGTCGTTTGACCTTGATGGTCAGTGGCACGCCGGATGTGGAGGAACTCCCGCCGATTCGCAGGGCGGACCCGCTCCAGTGGACGCCAAGCACCCATTCCCCGGTGCCGCCTCGTTGGGTGTTCTTGATCCAGTTGGTGTGTCCATCGAGGTAGCCCAAGTTCACGCCGGTGCAGGCGGCCTGGGAGGCCGAGGTGTAGTAGTTGGTGTAGGCGGGGATATCCGCGTTGTTGGTACGCTCCGACGACCGGCCGTGGTTAAAGACATACTTGGTGAGATTGGTTACGCCGGGGCCGCTGGCGGTGTACTCGTCCTGGACGATGGGGACCGAGGAGGGTGAGCCTCCGGCGGTCCATTCCTGTTTTGGAGCCCATGGTCTGTCGAGCGAAGTGCCCTGGAACACGCAGGTCGAATTGTAGAGCATCATGACCTGGGCGCCCATGTAGCCGGCAGACAGAGCCTTCTCGATGTTGGCCGGGTCGTCCAGTCGCGGGCCTCCGTTGGCGGGACAGCTGAAGATCTCCATTTGGTTTCCGATGTACCGCTTCATGATTGCCCGGAGATCGTAGACGCCGCGACCGCTGGGATCGTAGGATGCCAGGACGGTGTCGATCCACCAGGAAGCCCCGTTGTTGGCGTACTGGGTTGCGTTTCTCGGGAGGTTTCCCCGGTAGTCCTGGCCGTACATGATGCAGGCGTTGAGGTGCTGGTGCATGTTGGATGCACAGGTGACTTGTTTGGTTTGATCGCGAGCACGGCTCAGGGAAGGAATGAGGACGGCGATGAGCAGGGCGATGATCGCCACGACGACGAGGACCTCGATCAGCGTGAATCCTGCTAAGGCCGTGGTCTTGTCTAGATGTCGCCCGCTCATGTGGCATCCTCCGCGGTGATTCTACCCCACATGGACATCGGCTGGGATGTTATGCCGCTTATGATAGAATATCGACCTGTTCCGGCCCTGTCAAGAAGGTGAAGGACCGATATGTGGTCTTTCTTTTCCAAGGAATATGCTTTTTCTGGGAAGCCGGGGGTGAGAGGCTTGACAGTGAGGCCCTGGTCTGGTGTAATGGCTGGTAGAACAGCAAGTCGGAACGCGCCCTGGGCTAAGGTGGCCGGTTTTCAGGGGAGGAGGCGTGTATGCGGCGGGCGAGTGGGCGGGTCTATCGCTGGGCGGGTGGCGGTTCGAGGCCGGTGCGAGGACTTCGATGAGGCGAGAGGAAGGACTCAATGACGTTCTGGACGTTGGCCCGGTGGCCATGCGGGTGGTTCGTCAGCTTCGTCGGCAGGTTCTGAGTGGCGGTCTGAAGGTTGGCGAGGCACTGCCGTCGGTCCGTGAGCTGGCTCGGACCAGCGGGGCGGGGGTGGTGAGTGCTCACCGAGCCCTGCAGCGGATCGAAAGTGAAGGGTGGGCCAATCGGGGTGGCGGCCGGCGGTTACGGATCAGTCACGACGCGATTCGTCTGGCCGAGGCCCAGCTTCGCCAGGAGCCGCCGACCCGGGTTTTCTGGCTGAGTCCCTCGCGTGTGCGTCTCAGTTCGGAGATGGCCGTGAACACCATCTCGGAAGGTCTTTTTCAGGTTTTCCCGGGTTGTTCCCCTCACTATCTGTATGTCGATTTGTCTGCGGGTTTTGGTCCGGTAGAGCAGCTGATCCGCCAGAATGCGGAGTTGCCGTGCGAGGTAGGTTATGTTCTGGCGGGGATGCCCCCGGCTTTCAAGCGGCTGTTTGCCACCTACGAGTTGCCCTGTGTTGTGCCCGGCTACGTCGAGCCGGGAGTGAGTCTGCCGTGCGTTTATGAGGACATGGTGAACGTCGGCCGGATGGCCGGCGAGCTGTTGTGTCGTAGCAGGCGGGTGGTGGCCCTCTGCCATCAGGAGCTTGTTGGAGCTGAGGTCTTCCTGGTCGAAGGGGTTCGGGAGGCGGCCAGGGTTATGGGAGCTCACATTCCCAGCGCCGCCGAGTTCTACTATCACCTCATGCCCGATATGGCCGACTATGCCCGGGCCATTGACCTGCTGCTTGATCAAAGCGACGCACCTCTGGGCATCCTGGCGGTTCAACCGGAGTTTGCGATGCTGGCTCTGCAGGCCGCCGCCCGGCGTCGCATACCCATCCCTGAGCGGGTGCAGGTCGTCGCGTTGCATCATCATCCGATGTACTCCTTCGCCTATCCGGCGATCACCTCGATCGGGCCCTATTCGCTGGTTGAACTGGGCCGCCGATGCGCGGAGATGCTGGCCCAATCGATGGGTGGGCGGCCCAAGGCTGCTCCGCGGGAGATCATCCGGTCCACGCTGGTTGAACGAGAATCGACGCTGCCGCGGGCCACGGGCGCCCAGCGGCCGGCGGCGGGTTAGAGGAGCACCGAGCCGTCTCATGTGGCTTCGGGCTCTCTTGCGGTTCTGGAGGTTGGAAGATGAGACGATACCTTGTTTCCATGGGGGTGGTGCTGGGCGCAATCCTGTGTCTTGGTCCAGCCTCGTGGGCCACGCAGGTCACGGTGAACGGGGTCACTTCCCTCTTTGACGACTATGAGGTGCCTGATGCCTTGGGCTTGCCGCCGGTGGCCAATATCGGCACGTGGACGGTCCGCGGCGGGACGGTGCAGGAAGTTGCGCCTCCCGGGGCTTACCAGGGCAGCCAGTTCCTGGCGATGTTCAGCGCCAACAGCCCTCTCATGCATAGACTGGACCCCGTCGGGAGCGGGACCGGCACGGTCATTCGCCTCGACACCATGGTCTTCCTGCCCCCGGCCGCACAGGGTCAGGAAGCCTGGTATCAGATGGTCTGGTATAACACCTCGGGGACGACTGTGGGAGCTGACAATTCGCCCATCCACACCGCGATTATCGGTGACCAACTCTGTTACTACGAAGGCGGGTCTGCCTACGCGACAACTGGCGTCCCGGTCGCCTATGGTGTCTGGCAGCATTGGGTGATTGAATACACCGTCGGCTCGGGTCAGTTCACGGCGACCATCGATGGCGCGTCCATGACCATGGGCTTGAACGCCCGCAGCTCCGATGTGGGCATTGGCTACATCCAGTTCTTTGCCAACAGCGTTGCAGGAAGTAACCCGATCCTCTTCGATGCCGCCGTCAGCCAGGGCACCAACGACGCTTGCGGCAACGCGTTTACTCTCAGCAGCGGCACAACGCCCGGCACAACTGTCGGGGCCACGCCCGACGGCACCGCCTCCTGCGGCAACTCGAACGGCAGCCCGGACGTCTGGTATGCCTACACGGCGACCTGCAACGGACAGCTGACCATTGATAGCTGCGGCTCGGGTTTCGATACGGTCGTGTCGATTCACGCCGACGGCTGCCCGGCTTCGGCCGCCACCGAGCTGGCCGGTGGCTGCAGTGACGACTGCATGGGCACGCCCTGCGGCGGGACGGCGTCGTGTGTGACCATCGCGGTGACCAACGGGACGCGATACCGGGTGCGTGTGGCCGGCAAGGGCGGGGCGAGCGGGGCGTTTACTCTGAATACGAGCGTAGTCTGCGAATCGGAATGTCCGGCTTTCCCGCAGAATTTCGACACCAATGACGTGGGTTCGACGGCCTGCTGGTTCGGTGGGCAGCGGTGGTTTGACCCCACTCCGGGTGCGACCGTGGCGGTCACCGACACCGATTTCGTCTCCTTTCCGCGCAGCCTGATGGTCACCGGCAGCGGCACGACCATGATGGCCTGGCGGGCGTACGAGACGGTGTCGTCCAACGGTACCGATCCAATCAGTGTGTCCTTCGACTTCAAGGTCAACAACTTCGCGGACAACATCGCGTTCAGTCCGTTCGCCTTCAACAAGGGGTTGTGGGGCGCAGCGGGCACGCCGCACGCCGATGCGTTTGGTTGGCCGGTCAACACTAACTACGAGCCCACCGGGCTCTTCAGCTACATTGATGCGGTCGCTGGCTCGATCACCATGTTCGCGAAGGACCGAGCGGACCTCAACGGGCAGTGGATCCGCTGGGAAGGAACGCTTTATCCCGCGACTCGCAAGGCGGACGTGGTCGTCGAAGTCATGACTGGTCCGGCGGCGGGGACTTCCGGTGGAGTGATTGGCAAGGATTTCCAGTGGGACGTGGCCAACGACTACTATGGCCAGGCGATGGACGAGATTCGTGGCTCGGTGTTCTTCACCCCAGGCGGTTCCACCTTTGGGCCTGACGATCAGGTTCTGATCGACAACTACGATGTGCGAGTTGGGCCTCCCGCAACGCCGACCCTGCCGGTGAACGACCTGTGTGCCGACGCCCTGACGATCGGTAACGGGAAGATCTACGGGCGGACGCTGGGGGCAACGCCGGATGGCGACGCGTCGTGCGGCAACACTTCGGGCAGCCCGGACGTCTGGTACCGGTACACGGCCACCTGCACCGGTGATCTGATCATCAGAGGCTGCAGCTCTGGTTTCGACACGGTTGTTTCGGTGCATTCCGACACTTGTCCGGGGACAGCTGCCAACCAGTTGGCCTCCGGCTGTGCCCAAGGCTGTGCCACCGGTTTGTGTGACCAGTTCCAGCCGTGCCTGTCCGTGCCGGTCGTCGAGTCAACGAGCTACCTGATTCGGGTGGCGGGCGTCGATGGGCAGTCGGGTTTCTTCGGGCTGGACATTTTCTGCTTCGCTCCGATTCTGAACGATACCTGCGAGTCGGCGACGGTGATGGCTGAGGGGATGGTTTCCGGCACCACGCTCATGGCCGCCGTTGATGGCGACGCCTCGTGCGGCAGCTCCGGGAGCAGTCCGGATGTCTTCTACGCGTTCACGCCGGCAACGACGGGCACCTACACAATCAGCGTTTGCCCAAAGAGTGCGTTCACGCCGGTCCTCTCGATCCACTCGGGCTGCCCAGCGGCCCTGGGCAACGAGTTGACCTGCACCAGCGGCCCAGCCGGTGCTTCACTCGTCCTATCGCTGACCGCTTCGGCCAAGTGCATTATCCGCGTGTCCGGCGAAAATGGCACGTCGGGTGACTTTGATCTCAGCGTCGTCGCGGGCGGCGGGCTCGCGGCATTGCCGCTGAACCAGGGCTTCGAGAGCGACACGGTGGGTGCGGCTGGGGGCTGGGAGACCGGCTATCCGACCATCACCTCGTCGGCCTGCGGTGACTCGACGGTCACGGTCATCGATACCGAAGCCAGTCCGAATGACGGCGGATCGAGGAGTCTACATTGGCTTGAGCCGGCAGGGGATGGGCGAAGCGCACTCGTTCGGCGATGGGAGCCGCTGCCCAGTGCCGCGACGGGCAAGCTGCGTGTGGCCTATGACTTCAAGATCGTGCAGCACTCGGTGAGTGGGCTATCGTTCATCGTCTCCGGCTGGGAACCGAATGGCGCGCTCAATCTCAACCTGTTTGCCATGCGATTCGATCCCGACACCGGCGACGGTCTCAGCATCGGGATGAACTACCTGAACAACGGGAACTGGGAGAACTTCATGCCCGTTGCCGACACGGCCGAGATCATTGGCCAGTGGTTCCACTATGAAGCGATTATCGATGTCGGCGCCAGAACGGTCGACCTGACCCTCACTCGTCTGATGACTCCGGCTCCTTTGTCGGCGCACATCGTCGGCAGCTTCCAGACCACCCCCGGCGAGAATCCGCTCGATGCCGACATCGCCAACTACCATGGCATCGACATCTTCCAGTCGAGCGGTGCCGCAATCAGCGAAGTATTGGTCGATAACGTGACCGCGGAGGTTCTCGGCGGATGCCCGAGGCCGTTTGCCGATGCCGATGGTGACAGCGACGTGGACCAGGTGGACTTTGGCGTTTTCCAGGCGTGTTTCACTGGTGCCGAGGGTGGCGTTGCTGACGCGTGCAAGTGTCTGGACTGGAACAAGGACAATGCGATTGGCGGGGCCGACCTGAACAAGTTCAGCGCGTGCTTCAGTGGTCCGGCGATCCAGGCGGACCCGTCTTGTGCAGACTGATCCATGGTGTCGAGCGACACCGCTTGCCGGCGCGTAGCCGGCGGAGAGATGGCTGTCGCATGTTGAGGAGGGACCGGTCGAGCCGGTCCGGAAAGCGGGAGAGAGACATGAGAGCAACACGGACTCTGGTGTGGGTGTGCGGGGTAATGGGTGTCGTGGCTGGCGCGGCCTTCGGGCAGACCTTCTCGCAGAGCTTCGAGAGCGACGCGGTCGGCTCGGCGGCCGGCTGGAGCGGCGGGCAGCGTTGGTTCGACCCGACTCCGGGCGCGGTCGCGGCGGTGACCAGCGCGGATTCCGTGTCCCCGTCGAACAGTCTCAGTGTGACTGATCCGAACGGGACCGGTTTCTTCGTATGGCGCGACTACGGCGGGCTTTCCTCCGACGGCGTTCAGGATATCACCGTGTCGTTCGATATGAAAGTGAACAACTACGGCGACAACATCGCCGTCAGCCCGTTCGCGTACAATCCCTCCGTGTGGGGCGGTGACTCGGGTAGTTCTGGTGGCTTCGGCTGGCCGGTCAACACCAACCTTACCGTCGAGAACACCTTCAGCTACTATGACGAGAACGCTGGTTCGATCACGATGCTGGACAGTGCGGTCGTCGGCGACCTCCGGGGGCAGTGGATTCACTGGTCCGGCACGGTGCATCCGGCCGCTCGCACGGCTGACGTGACCGTGACCCTGCTGACCGGTCCCTCGGCCGGTGCGACCGGCAGTGTCACGGGTGCGAGCTTCCAGTACGGCGTGGCTTCCGACTATTACGGTGATGCCATGGACGCTCTGCGCGGCCTGGTGATCTTTAACCCGGCGTCCGCCTCGTTCGGCGGCGAACTCCTGATCGACAATCTGAGAGTGGTCGTGCCCGAGCCTGCTTCACTGGCTCTGCTCGGCCTGAGTGGCCTTGCTTTGGTCAGCCGGCGGCGGAGCCGGTGAGGACTCTCGGGTATCTCTTGCAGGGGGGCGTTCGTGCGGCACATGGGCAACAGGGCGGTTGCATGGCTCGGTCTGGCTCTGGGCTTGTCGCTGATCTCGTGGCCGGATGAAGCGCGCGCTGCCCGGCAGCTTGGCGACCTGAGCGGGTCGTGGCAGTTGTTCGCTGACGATCACCTCGTTGCCCGCACGCAGAACGTCACCCGCTCGTACCATGCTTTCCAGAAGCTCCCAGTGCCGGTCATGGTGGCCGACCGGCCCTGGGAGTCGAATAACGTGTACCTCTATGGTACGGTTCTTGCCGCCGAGAGCGGTTCCGGCTACCGCATGTGGTATCACTGCTACGACTACAACGCCGGGATGTACCGGATGCTGTACGCGGTCAGTGCCGACGGCCTCATCTGGCAGAAGCCGAACCTCGGCCTGGTCGACTACAAAGGCTCGACCGCCAACAACATCTTTCTGTACCGCACGACCGAGGACCACACCCCGCAGATCATCCACACGCCCTGGGAGTCCGATGCCGCGCGCCGCTACAAGATGATCAACTTCGACTATGGCCGCACGCCCCCGGATCACACGGTCAGCGGCTACTGGGGGGCCTGGTCGCCGGACGGGATCCACTTCACCCCGGCGCCGGCCAACCCGGTACTGCCGGATCCCGGCGACGTCGGCAACTTCGTCTGGGATCCGCTGACCCGGCGATACATGGGGTTCCCCAAGAAGTTCGCGGATGTGCGCGGTTTTCGGCGACGGTGTGTCGGCTGCTCCGCGACCACCGTGTTCGAGCAGTGGCCGGTCTCGCAGCTGTGCCTTGTGCCTGACGAATACGACGATCGCTGGGTGACCGAAGGAGGTCAGCACACGGATTTCTACGGACTGAGCGGCTTTGCCTACGAGTCGATGTACATCGGTTTCCTGTGGGTGTTCCGCATTGCCGACGGCGACAACGACGGCCCTATCTTCGTCGAACTGGTCACGAGCCACGACGGCGTGGTCTGGATTCGTCAGGAGCCGCCGCGAACGCCGGTTCTTCCGCTCGGCCCGGAGGGTACCTGGGACTGCGGCATGGTCTTCACGCCCAACCACCCACTGGTCGAGAACGGTGAGATCAAGCTCTACTACGGCGGCTGGAACATCACTCACGCCGCCGGCGGTGGAGCCGGGGCCATCGGCTTGGCGACGCTCCGCAAGGACGGCTTCGCCTCACTCGATGCCGGCAGTACAACCGGCACCGTCACAACGCGCCTGCTCAGCGGTGCCTCCGGCCAACTCCAGGTCAACTGCAACGCCTCCGGCGGCTGGCTGGCGGTCGAAGTGCTGGATCAGAACGGCCAGGTGATCTCGGGCTACAACCAAGCGAGCTGCAATCTCATTCAGACTGACAGCGTCGATCGAACCGTGACCTGGGGTCTGGTGAGCATATTGCCGGTCGTTGAACCGATTCGTCTGCGGTTCATCTTCAGGAACGCATCGCTGTATTCGTTCCGAGCCGGTGATGCGATCGAGGCCGCTGATGCCGGACCGGCCGCCATCTACACCTTCGAGGGTGACAGCGGGGCCACCGCCGCCGACAAGCTCAGTACCGATGGCGTGCAGGCTGCCGTGTTCCAAGGCGCGGTCTTGGTGGTTACCGATCGAGCCCGATCCGCGTTCGGCAACTCTTCAGTGGCCTTTGCTGGCGACGGATCAGCGGTGGACACAATCGAGATCGAGCGCACATTCGACCTCGGTCGGCAGTTCACATTGGCCGCCATGATCAAACCGGCCGACAATCGTCTGGCCCGGTTGTTCAGCTCCTATCTCGGCAGTGGCTCCGCCTCGTCGAGGGATTTGATCTTCGATTTCGATCCGACGGGGACAGATATCCCGGGTTTGCGCTGCACGGTCCAGGGAACGTCGATCCGATCCCAGCAACGGGTTTTCGCTGACGGCGCGTATCACCATCTAGCCATGACCTACGACGACGGAGCCGTGAGTCTGTATCTCGACGGTAATCCGGTGGGCGCCGGCACGGTGCCGGCGGGGTCGGTGTGGCTGACGCGCAATCTTCACTTCGGGCAGGACACCGAGGGTGCTCCGATCTTGGATCAGACTTTCGACAGCGATGCCTTGGGATCGGCTGCCGGCTGGCAAAGTGTGGCCAAGTGGTTCGGAGCAGCGGCTGGCACGGTCGGGGTCGCGAATTCCGACGCCGTGTCCACGCCGAACGGCTTGAACTGGCAGGGCGACGGTTCAGACTGCCAGCTGATTCGTCCGTGGGGTTTCGCCTCGGATGGGGTCAGTCCGGTAACCGTGTCATTCGATTTCAAGGTGGTCAGTCGCGGCAACTGGGTGGGCATGAGCCCGTTCGTCTATCGAGCTGAATGGGGCGGCACGGTGAACGGGGCGTACGGCTGGCCCGTGCTGCTCTACCTGTACTTCGCGGATACATCGACGCTTACGGCCGGGTTCAACTACTACGAGGACGGTGCCGGCTGGGTCAGCGTGTTCAAAGCTCCTGCCGATCAGCTGGTTGGCAACTGGTTCCGGATCAGCTCGACGCTGTATCCCAGCAGACAGACGGTAGACGTGAGCGTAACGCAACTCACCGGCTCGGGCGCGGGTGCGAGGGGTTGGTTGACCGGCCGGCATTTCCAGTACGGTTACGTCACCGAACCCGGCTGGTACACACCTGCTCTAGATGATTTGCGTGGCAGCCAGTTCTATGCGTGGGGCTTCCAGCCCGACGAGAGCATTCTGCTTGACAACTTCAGCGTACAGGCCGGCGGCAGCGGATCGAGCCAGGGCCAGAGCCAGATCCAGTCCACTCAGTTTCGTGGCAACGCCGACGACGTCGTTGTCATCAAGCGAGTCCTTTCGGCGAGCGAGATTGCGACCGTGGCCACGCAAGGTATCGCCCGGCTGTATGATTTCTCGCACTTCCCGGATTTCGACGGCGATGGCGATGTCGACCAGTCCGACTTCGGTGCGTGCCAGACCTGTATGACGGGCGCGGACAATCCTCAGGCCGACCCGGCGTGCGCCCCGGCGCGTCTGGATGACGATGCCGACGTGGACGCGGCCGATCTGGCGATCTTCCTGGCGTGCATGAGCGGGGACGGAATCCCCGCCGATCCGAACTGCGATCGATGAGGTGATTCAAGCGATGAATCCGACAGGTATTTGGCGAATCGGGCTCGGTTTCGCTGCGGGGATGCTGCTCTGCGCGCGCGGCGCGTTCGCAGAGCCGGTCTCCCGCTCACTGAACGACCTGAGCGGTCCGTGGCAGTTGTTCGTCGATGACTGGCTTGTCGCCGAGAAGTCCGGTCTTCAGAAGACCTGGCATGCCTTCGAGAAGCACGCGGCCAACCCGGTCCTGACCGCCGATCGACCGTGGGAAGGCTCGATCGTCTATCTCTACGGGACGGTTCTGCCTGCGCAGAAGGGTCCCGGCTACCGCATGTGGTATCATTCCTGGGCGGAGGGGGAATACCGCAAGCTGTATGCGACCAGCTCCGACGGTCTGAAATGGGAGAAGCCCGAACTTGGCCTGGTGGACTACAGGGGCTCGACCAGGAACAACCTGTTCCTGAGGCGCTCCCACGAGGATCACTCGCCGCAGGTCATTCACACGCCGGCCGACCCCGACCCGCTGCGGCAGTACAAGCTCGTGACCTACGAGTATGGCCGCACGCCGCCGAAGTACACGGTCAGCGGGTACCTCGGAGCCTGCTCTCCGGATGGAATTCGCTGGACGGATGTGCCGCGGTATCCCGTCCTGCGCGATCCTGGCGACGTGGGCAATTTCACCTGGGATCCGTTTAACAGGCGCTACATCGGGTATCCGAAGAAGTTCACCGAGGTTCGCGGTTACCGCCGGCGATGCGTGGGTTTCTCCGAGACCCACTTGTTCGAGTCCTGGCCGCTTGCCCGGCTCGTGCTCGTGCCCGATGAGTTTGACGATCGCTGGGTCAAGAGCCCCGGGCAACACACCGACTTCTATGGCCTGAGTGCGTTTGCCTACGAGTCGATGTACCTTGGCTTTCTTTGGGTTTTTCCGATTACCGACGGCGATAACGACGGTCCGATCTTCGTGGAGATGGTCACCAGCCACGACGGCGTGAACTGGACCCGCCAGGAAGAGCCGCGGACGCCGATCTTGCCGACCGGGCCCAAAGGGGCCTGGGATTGCGGCATGGTTTTCACACCCAACCACCCGCTCGTCGAGGGTGACAAGGTCAGGCTCTATTATGGCGGCTTTGACGTCACCCATGGCGCCGACGGCAAAGGAGCGATTGGCCTGGCGGTGCTGCGCAAGGATGGCTTCGCGTCGCTCGACGCCGGCGCGACCGCCGGCACGGTGACCACGCACCCGCTGGCCGGTGTCCGCGGCCCCCTGCGCGTGAACTACCGTGCCGTGCGTGGTTCTCTGAAGGTTGAGATTGTCGACGGCCAGGGTCAGCCGTTGGCCGGCTACTCTCGCCGGGAGTGCGATCCATTGACCGCTGACAGTGTCGATCAGGAGGTCACGTGGAAGGGTTCGAACCACCTGCCGGATGGGCAGGGTGCGATACAACTGCGATTCGTGCTCCAGAATGCATCGCTATACTCCTTCTGCGCCGGAGAGGACCTTCAGGTCGCTCGGCCCGACCATGGCATTCTGTACACTTTCGAAGGCGACGAAGGACAGGCGGTCATAGATCATCTGTGTGTCGACGGATCGCAGGACGGCCGGGTTCGCGGCTCCGCCGGGGTAGACAGCGGCCTGAAGCAGGCGGCCTTTGGTGAAGCCGGCTTTCGGATTTCCGAGACGGTCACCGAGCTGACCACCGTCGAACTGCCTAGCACCAACCAGTTGGGTACGTCCTTCACGCTGGCCGCGATGGTCAAGCCTGCGACTCCCGGATTCGCCAGGTTGTTCAGCAACTATCGAGGCAGCGGGCCGCCGTGGACCAGCGAACTCATTGTTGACATCGATCCCAGCGGCAAGACCGTCGCCGGCCTGCGGGGCGTGGTCAATGGGGGGGAGGTGCAGTCTGGAACGAGCTCGTTCGACGCCGGCCGCTATCACCACGTTGCGCTGACCTATTCGGACGGCGAGACCGTTCTGTATCTTGACGGCAGTGAGGTCGGGCGTGGCGAAGTACCCGCCGGTCCGGTCCTGCTGGGGACCAACCTGCGGATCGGGGAGGATTTGGGTGGAGTGGTCAACGAGCAATTCACCGGTTCGGTCGATGATGTGCTCGTCCTGCGCCGAGCGCTGACCTCAAACGAAATCGGCACCCTGGCCAGGAACGGTGCACAGGCTTTCCTGGATGCAAGCCGGAGCGGCACCCGGCCGGTGCGCCCTGCCCGTGCCGCGATACCGATGGAGGCGAACGCCGTGCCCCGCACCTGCAGCATCGGATCGCGTCTGGAACTGTTCGTGGATCGTTTTCTGATCGAGAGGCTGGAAGGCACTGAGCTTCGCCTTCACCATCCTCAATCCGCCGGCGTCGTGTTTCACTTCGACAGGCCTTGGGAGGGCATTGTCAGCGGGTATGTGACGGTCATCAAGGACGTTGACCTGTACCGTATGTACTACCGCGGACGGCCCACGACCAGCCAGGCCGATGCCAGTTCCGAAGCCCAGGAGGTTGCCTGCTATGCCGAGAGCAGGGACGGTGTCACCTGGACGCGGCCGGATCTGGGACTGTTTGAGGTCGCCGGCACACGCCACAACAACGTCATCCTCACTGAGCCGAAGACCGTGACCCACAATTTCTGCCCGTTCCTCGATAGCCGTCCGGGTGTGCCCGAGACCGAACGATTCAAGGCGGTCGGCGGCACGGGTTCCGAGGGTTTGTTTGGTTTCGTCTCCGGCGACGGCATCCACTGGAAGCCGGTTGCGCCGAAGGCGCTCATCACCCGCGGCGAGTTCGATTCCCAGAACGTGGCCTTCTGGTCGCCTTCCGAGCAGCTCTACCTGTGCTATTACCGCACCTGGCGACGTGAGCGGCGCTGGATCAGCCGCACGACCTCCAAGGATTTTCTCCACTGGACCGCCCCGGTAGACATGGACTATGGCGACACGCCGCCCGAGCACCTCTACACCAATCAAACGCATCCGTATTCTCGGGCTCCCCACCTCTATGTCTCAGTGGCTGCTCGCTTCAATCCTGGCCGCCGGGCGCTGACCGACCAGCAGGTCAGGAGCCTCGACCTGGAGAACAAGCGCAACTATGACGGTCTCAAGGAAGATACGTCCGATGCCGTCCTGCTCACCAGCCGCGGTGGCAAGTGGTACGACCGGACCTTCCTGGAGAGCTTCATTCGTCCCGGCCGCGATCTGCGCAACTGGGTGGCGCGAGCCAACTATCCGGCTCTTGGCGTTGTTCCCACCGGCCTGGGCGAGATGTCGATCTACATCCAGCGGCACTACGGCCAGCCGTCGGCCTGCATCGAACGTATGACCCTGCGCACCGATGGCTTTGCCTCGGTCAGTGCTTCATACCGCGGTGGTGAGATGGTGACCAAACCTCTGACGTTCACCGGCAAGGAACTGATCCTGAACGCGTCCACTTCTGCGGTCGGTGGTATCCGGGTCGAAATCCAGAATGAGGCCGGCAAGGCGATGCCTGGATTCTCTCTGACCGACGCCGACGAGATTATCGGCGATGACCTAGAGCGTGTCATGACCTGGAAAGGCAAGTCGGATGTCAGCTCGCTCGCCGGCGAGCCGGTGCGATTGCGGTTCGTGATGAAGGACGCGGATCTGTATTCACTGCGATTCCGGTAGTCCGCGTGCCGCGGGAGCAGTCTCGCCGCCGTCCGCCGCATACTCCTGAGCCACCCACTGAATGTCCAGGTCGAGCGTTGCCTTCGCGTCGTGGAAGGTGTTCGGGAACTCCTGACCGAGGCGTGTGGACAGATCGCGCAAGTACCGAAGGTAAGCCCCGGCGACGGGCAAGTTCGTGGCCAGACGTGTGTACTTCTGCCGAACTGGATTGTAGCCCGTGCTGAAGGTGCCGCACTTGAATCCGACCATGCCCGGGTAGGCTTCGACGAGGTCCTTTAGGGCTGCTCGCCCGGCCGGGGTCGCGGCCAGGAGGGCGATGACTTCGCCAACAGACCGGTAGGGGTCATAGGCCGTGGGGTTGAAGGCGTAGTCGGCGGAGGTGAGCATCGGAATGCGATTTGCCTGATCCTGGGGGCAGAGGGGGTTGCTCATGTATCCGTCGAGGACTTGGCAGAGTCCGGGGTCGCGTCCGATCACCGGGCCGAGGTGAAGCGTCTGGTTTCCATCGTTGACCGGGTAGTTGTCCCAGAGAATCAGCCGATGTCGGACCACCGCCTTGTAGTCGTTGGCTGCGGCCCTGGTGAGTTTCGGCGTCACGACGGCGTCTCCGGTCCAAAACAGGTACACGTCGGTGCTGAGGTTGGTGCCCAGCTCGGTCAGGTAGTCGTGGCCGACCGAGCCATCGCCCCAGTAGTAGGTTGGACAGAAGATCATTCGGGCATCGGGGTCGGCGAGTCGCAGGCGTGCAAGCAGCTTGTTGACCAGTGCCGCGTGCTGGGCCCCGACGATGGGCACCCCGCCGATGTCGTCGAGGGAAACGCAGAACCAGCGTACGCCGGCCGATTGGGCCCAGGCGTAATGGGACCAGAGTTGCTCGAAATCGGAATCGCTGGTCGGATCCAGCGGGCGTGACGAGCCCAACTGGGGGTGGATGCAGAAACAGAACTCGATGGTATTCTGTCGGCAGGTGGAGATCACCTGTTGGTAGGCGACCTTCGCGGATGAAGGCAGGGGCAGCCACCAATTGTTGCCGCCCTGCACAGCGAAGATGGACAGATAGCAGTTCATCAGGAAGTTCATCTTTCCCTGGGTCAGATAAGGCACGGCTCTCAGGTACTGATCCGCCGTCCAGTTCCAGCCCTTGATTCCGCGAATGGCGAAGCCCGGATCGGTTCCTGGGGGCAGAGGCTGAGGGAAGATCCCAGGGGTTTCGGGGAGCTGCACGAAGTGGTTGAAGAAAGCTCCGATCGGCAAGTCAGGCTGCTCGCATCTCGGATCCGCGGGCACGGTGGGGCCACTGACGCAAACCTGGAAGGGGGCGAAGTCCAGCAGGTCGATCGAGTTGTCTGCGTTTCGATCGAAGCAGGCGCACATGTCCGGTAGAGGCGTCGTCGAGGAGGCCGGCCCGAGGCACGTCTGGAAGACCCCGAAATCCTCCTGATCGACGTCGCTGTCGCCATCGCTGTCCGCATACGGCGTATGGCAGGTCAGCGTCGTGTATTTGAACCATGCTCCTTCGTCGCCGCCGTCCGGGTAGTAGTCACCCGAGTCCTCGCCGACGAAGATCACCCGAAACTGCCGGGCCCATTTCACGGCCGACCAGGGCAGGGCGATCTCGAGATCCAGGCCGTCGGGCGAGACGGCATAGCGGTAAGGACGAGTGGTGCCCAGGTGGCAGCCTTCCGCGGCCCAGGTGTTGAACTCCTTCACGCCGGCCAGGTTGTATTCCGCCCCGAGGGAGAAGACACGAGCGCTTGCGGAGATCAGGCCGGTGGATGAAGTGCAGTCGGTATCGCAAAGCACCCAGTAGCCGGGAGTGGCATCGAAAAAGGGTGACGGAGGTGTTCGTTGAAGCCGGAAGTACAAGGTGAGCTCGTCGTGGGCGATCCAGGCCTGTACGTAGTCCTGCCCGCCGGTCACGTCTCCGGCCGCATCGACGGGGAAAGGCGTGACCCCCGCCCAGTCGGCCAGCTGTCCATCGAGTCTGATGGTTTCGCGGGAGACGGGGTTTGAGCCGACGGCGATTTCTCCGGTCTGCGGCGGGGGTACGTCTCGAAGGGTGTACTGGAAGTAGTCCGCCTGATCCCCGCCGTCCGGGTCATAGTCGCCGGGGCTTTCCGTCACCAGGATCAGGTTGAAGGCGTTCGGATTGCCCAGCGTGGCCAGAGGCACGGAGAGCTCCATTGTGGTCCCTGATTCGATGCGCTGATACTCCAACGGGCCCAGAAAGCCGCCGGCCGGCGCCCACCGATTGAGGGCCAGGGCCCCGCCGAAGTTGAACTCTCCCCCGATGCTGAATGCTCGGCCGCTGGCAGTCTTGAGGCCGGTCGATCGCTTCAGGTCTGTGTCCAGGATGATCCAATAGCCGTAACCGCCGGTGGTTCCGTTGGTGCCGAGAGCCGAGGAGAAACTCACGCTGCCGGGGGCCCGCTCGGCGAGGATGAAGAGCGTCGTTTCGCTGTGGGCGACCCGGACTTCCACCCAGTCCTGCGTGCCCGTGG
The DNA here is from genome assembly GCA_018003015.1 of Phycisphaerae bacterium. Taxonomy (NCBI): domain Bacteria; kingdom Pseudomonadati; phylum Planctomycetota; class Phycisphaerae; species Phycisphaerae bacterium. The sequence goes on from JAGNEZ010000037.1 coordinate 55,865, forward strand.
GAACATCACCAGCCGGATCGGATAGAAAAGGGCTTATGCTCATCCAATCGTCGAACCTCCCGTCAATGGCTATGGTGCGTTCCGCAACGGGATTGCTCCGGCGGGCGACGTCCCCCGCCATGGCATGACCTTCGAGGAGGATCACAAGCGTCAGCAGTCTGCTCATGGGATACATCACGGTACTCGCCAAGACTGGAGGGCGGGTAGTCCCGCCTCCACGGACGTATGCGCACAGGGACTTCGGGTGGCCGGCATCCCGGCCTAATAGCCAACCTGGATCTTCAGGGGTTCCTTCTCTGGGCGGATCGTGATCAGGCTGCCCCTCACGTTCACGGCCGGCTGCCCATTGACGGTCGCTTCTGTGATCGGCTTACCGGTCGGGTGGTTCAAGTGAAGCTGGATCCGGGCCGGGATCCGGCGGGTCGGCGGCGCGATCGCCACGTCGATGCGGCCGGTGTCGACTGCGGATTCGATCACGAACGAGACTGGCCCGTACTTGGTCTCGGCGTGGCGAACCTCGATCCGCTTGCCGTTCGTCAACCAGGCTTTCGGAATCGCGGGGCCGATGAGCACCCCGTCGCCTTCTTCACGGAGCAGCATCATGCGCAGGATCCGCAGCTGCTGGGTGCCGGAGTACAGGTGCGGCATGGTCGGGGTCGGCTCGCCGCTCTTGAGATACGTCACCTCCACGCCACAGTATGTCTCGCGGCCCATGCCATAGGCGAGGGAACCGTAGAGACCCAGGAGCACGCGGTTTGCCTCGCCACGCTGCAAGCAGTTGAGCCAGTATCCATATGTGTAGGCGTGATCAACACCGTCGTTGAACTCGCACATGCCCAGGATCAGGCCCTTGCGTTTCTCGAGACCGTTGACGACCAGAGTGGCTCGTGGGTCGTCCGGCGGCAGGAATTCACTCTCGAGGAACATCGAGGCCACCAGGCCGTAGTAGTCGCCACACTCGTTATGACTGTCCTTCAGCAGCCGGTGGGTGTCCGGTTCCATCGGCAGCAATCTCATCCCGTCGCGCTCGATGATTGCCCGGTCCATCGATGCGAGAATGTCCTTTCGGTAGGCGGCCGCCGCGTCTGCGATCCGAATGGCGTCGTCGGCGAGGTCGGCGTCGGCCAGTACGGCCGCAGCATGCTCGAGGCCGACACAGCAGTATGCGTTGGCGTAGTAGTTGTAGGTCTCGACGTTGTAGTCGCAGTAGGGTCGGAACTTGATCAGGCCATAGGTGACGGATTGCCTGTCGGCTCCTTGGTTCGTGATGTTCCGCCGGCGAGCGATGGTCCAGTCGCACATCTTGAGCATGCGCGGGGCCACGCTGTGGAGCCACTCCTTGTCGGCGGTGAGCCGGTAGTGCTCGGCCAAGGCGAAGAGCAGGCCGCCGTGGTCCGGCAACCCGTAGTTGATCGCGAACAGGCCGTCCGGCTTGAGGAAGGCGAACATGCTCTCGAGGTACCGGCGGGCTTCGTCGTGGAAGCCCCACAGGTCCAGAGCGTGGGCGTAGAGCACCTCGCTGTAGCCGAAGATGGCCTCGTAGAACCCGGCCCCGTCATGCGGCTGATAGACGTCGCCGATCTTGTCCACGTTGATGAAGTTATAGGCCAGCCACGCTCGCCAGGCGTTGTTCACCCTCGGTTCGGGAGTGGTCACCCGCATCCCTGCATTGACCACCTTGTCCCAGTAGGCGGCGACTTCGTTCTGGCGGCTGGAGAACTCCGCGGCTTCGACGCGGGCGGCGCCGGCATCCCTGGCCGGTGACGAAACACGGAAGAACACCTCTGCCTTGCCGCCGGCGGGGACCTGGAGGGGGACCGGATCCAGCTTGCTGATCGCCTCGGGTCTGGACTTGAACGCGACGGGGGCGGTTCTCGCGGCGGTACCTGGATTGGTGACGGTCAGCCGGACGTAAGCCCACAGCTCGGTGTCGGGCTTCATTCCCTCCGACCAGCCCAGCACGGTCTGCTCGACGGTGAGGCCGTCATGCCTAGACTCACAGACGACGACAGGCAAGTGTCCGTCCACGAGTCGCTTGGCGCAGCCGGTCGCGCCGAATCGCACCGGCGGACTGCCGAGCTCGAACCAAGCCGTCGGGCCATTCTGCTCCCAGCCGTCCGAGCCGGTATCGAGTTGGATCGTCCCCTCGTACTGGACGCCGACCTCGTAACGGCCTTCCTTGGCGCCCACTGCTTCCCGTGGCTTGAGCAGCGGCGGCAGAATCGCCGCCACCGCCTCGTATGATGGCTCCTGGCCCGATTCGAGAATCTGACGGCCGAGGGGGTCCTGGCTGGCGAGTTCCCGCTCGCGGCGCTCCGCAGTGGTGATCTTCATCCGCGCCGGCTCGGTCTTCTCCACGCGGACCTCGCGAACTCGTGAGATACCGACCGGCCCCCGTTCGCCATAGTCGCCGTTGAGGTCGGGAGAGTTCGCGTCGGTGCCGAAACCCTTGCCGAGGACGAGCAGCGCGGGGGGACCCCTCAGCTCTGCTGGGCGTGGGACGAACAGCTCGTTGGCCCATGTTTTCCCGTCCGTGCTGGACATGAATCGGATGCAATCGTCGCCCAGCTCGATGGCCACATTCTGGAAGTCAGTGAACCGGCAGCGGCTCAGATCCTGCTCGGTGCGTTGACCGTTGGCGGTCAGGCACACGTAGTAGGAACCGCCGTTGCGCGAGATGACGCTCATCTGGCACCAGTCGCCGGCTCTCCAGTAGAGGAAGAGCGAGGTGGCCCAACTCACGCCGGAGCTTGCTTGAATGGTGCACGAGGCGCGAATGTGATCGACGCCCAGCGGCCGCTGGATATGGGCGTAGGTGTGTTCGGCAGCCTTGATTTCCAGGGAGCCGTCCTTGACTGAGATCAAGTTGTCCTTGGAGGTGTCCACCTTCCACGCCGGGTCGAGGGCTGGCGCCCTAAACGATTCCACCAGCGGCAGGTCGATGGTCAGGTTGGCCGCCGTGGCGGGCATGACCAAGGCAATGGACATAAAGGCGAGTGTCGAGCTGCGTGGCGTCATGATTGAATTCCTTTCATACGGGCAGTTCCGTGTACTCCGTCGTGGTCGTGCCTTGTGTTCTCCGGAACCGGCGCTCAAGGCAGTTTCCTGGTTGACGAGCCGAGGATCCCGGGGCGTGGCGTGATACGACCGCCTCAGGTTCTCCCGGCCACGCACCCATGCTCATGGACAGCGCCTCCGCACGAGTTCCACAGGCTCAGCACCTGGTTCCTGATGAGCGATGTGGTCTGGGGACTGACCCGCCACAGGCCGATGTAGCGGTGAGCCTCCTCCACCTCGTATCCGCCCAGCGGGAATGACTCGGGCGTGGGGATATACCCGATGTAGCCGTGGCAGTAGCCGGCCACGCAGACCGGTTCGGCCTTCAGGCAGGCGGCCAGGTCGCGGCCGGTCTCGTAGAACATCTCCCCCGGCAAAGCCACGATGGCCCCGTCACCCAACCGCAGAATCGAGATACGAACCGGGAGAGGCGGGAGTTGCCCATTCGAGGAGAGGGCCGCCTCCAGGTCGGCGAGCCATTCTTGCCAAGCCCTCCGCACTCTCTCGACGATGATGGGGTTGTCCCGCTCGCTGTCCCGGACAGTCTTGTCAGCCCGACCGAGCTCGGCCTTGATCAGCTGCAGGGGCGGCACCCTGTCGTAGGGCAAGCTGAACGAGTGCGACTGCACCGCCAGCATGTCGCGGTGGGATCGTCGGGAAGCTTGAAGGCCCCGGAGGACGGCCTCGGCGAGCGTGTATCCAGTTGCACGCGCGGCCTTGGGGCCCCCGAAAGCCAGTTCCGGTGAGAGATCGCCACAGCAGCCGTTCAGGTAGATGCAGGCGTGCCCCTGGGCCGTCAGGGCCTCGGCCGCGTACCCCCAGAAATCGGCGCTGATGAGGGTGCTGTCGCCGCCCAGACAGTAAGGATGGCACGCATGGTGGAAGAGGAGAATGGAGCGGTTGACGCCACGAAGGCTCAACACGCGAACGGTGGTCTCCGTGGGTCCGGTCGGGTTCCGTCCCAGGATGACGCTGAGGCCTTCGGGCCCCACGGTCTTCTGACGCCGGTTGTGCGCGAGCTTGACCGATGCACTGCCCCAGGATGCCTGAACGGGCTGTAGATCCGCGAGAGCTCCCTGGGTCGCAATGACGGCTGCCCGCTCGAGTCGGGCGAGATAGGGAGCGTCCTCGTCGCCGATCCCGCGCAGCCGGGCAGTCATAGGCCCGGAATGGGTATGGGTTGAGGCCAGGACGACCTGATCCGATGGAATATCCAGGAGGCAGCCGAGCTTCGCCACCAGCCGGTCGGCAAGAGCGGGCGAGAGGCCCAGTAGATCGAAACTGACGAGGGCTGCTCGGATCGGCTCGTCATCGAAGACCAGGGCTCGCGCGCTCAGTGGAGTGTCGATACCCGTGCTGGCGGAGGTGCGGGCGATGAAGCCGTTGAGAACCGCGCCTGCGGGGGGTGTGATATCGATCGAGGCAAAACCTGCGAGCATGCACCGTTCTCCCCACTGACTTTTCGATGCGTCGCGCGGCTGTGGCTACAGACCGCCGCGGATCTGCGTGTGGGTGGTCAGATCTTCCCCTTGTTTTTTCGCGTCTGGTTGATCTGTGTCCGGCTGCGGTGCCGGTAATCGCGCAGGGTCTCGATCTCGCATTGCCGGCACAGGTCTTTGACACGCACACCCGGCTTCACGGACCAAAGCATATACCAACCTTCCAGGTCACAATCCTTCATCTCGACTTGGCCCTTGTGTTCTTTCAGCAGCTGGGCCACCTTCTTGCTGTTAAAGTCCTTGTGCACGATGGTGCGATCCAGGTCGAGGGTAGCTACGAATTGGCCGGGGCATGGCTGCTCCACGGCTTCCATGGTCCGGCCGGTGGCATCGATGATATTGCCGCGGCCGACCGGGACGATGCAGTAGTTGTGGCACATGGCATAGCCATTCAGCGGCATGCCGCCGCCGTAGGCGCTGGGCCAGAACACGATCTCGGCTCCGCGCTGATCGGCGTCTTGCCACAGCTCGGCGAAGTTGGCGTCGAAGCAGGTGAGGATGCTGATTCGCCCGAAGTCCGTGTCGAAGACCTTGACACCCTCCTCGCTGAGGTTGAGACCCTCGCCCCAGAACACGAAGACCTTGCGGTAGTAGCCTGCCACCCTGCCCTGGCGGTCGATGAGCACGGCGGTGTTGTACTGCCTGCCCTGCTCTGCTTGCTCGCGAATGGGGCAGATCACGTACATCTGGTGTTTGCGGGCTAATTCCGCGACCGCGAGGGTCGTTGGTCCGGAGATCGGCTCGGCCTGCTCGCCCGCGAATTCCTCGGGGAGGCAGGCGATATCCACGCCAAGACTACCTGCGGTCTGCAGATGCTCAAGGGCCAGCTTCAGTTTCTGGTCGTGCTCGCCGCCGGTGCCGATGGCGATAGCGGACACTTTGACTTGGCGGCCGGGCAGGTCCTTCGCGCCTCCCGGGTAGGTCTTGCCCCGATCAGGGGATCTCCGGAGTTGCCCGAGCGATTCCTCTGGGCGCGAAGGGGCCTGTCCGGTGGCCACCCCCGAGGCATCGGCCGCGGAAGGGAACGCGTGATCCGCGACGGCCGGCCGGGGGAGGCCCGCGACGATCGACACTGCGGCCACGGCCGCAACGGTACTCCAATTCGACGCGATCATGTCCAGTCTCATCCCCTTGTGGTCGACGCAGCGATTACCATCCGACGGGGTACGGTGAATGCCAGCGGACCTTGACCTTGGAATGTGTTCGGACCTCGGCGTGGCCGTCGCCGCACGCAACGTTGGACCAGCCCTTTTTGTCGTCCAGGGGATGGCGGAACAGCCACCCTTCGCGCGGGCCCTGCGGGATGATCCGGCAGGTCATGACCACCACCTGCTCCGCATTCTTCTCGTCGATCTTGCAGATGTACTCATCCCGGTTCTTCCCGTTGCGGTTGACATCCAGCCACATGACGTCGGCCGGGGGCGACGCGTCCGACGGGTTGGCGGGGTTCCGCCACGTCGGGTTGCCCAAGTAGTAGTATCCGATGCGGTAAACCGTCGTGCCATATGCGTGCCCGGGCGGCCAAGGGGGTCGCTTCTCGACTTCCGGGTCGCGCATGATGTCGTCGTTAGGGCAGAACAGGACCTTGTGGTAGTTGTTCCTGCCCAGTTCCTTCTCGAACGCGAGTCGTGTCGGGTCCGGCACCCACTCGATGAGGTTGGTATTCTGGGGAGGCAGATAACCTCGGTTGCGGTTCGCGTACATGGTCAGGGCAACACCGATCTGATGGTGGTTGCTCAGGCAGGTGGCTGAGATCGACTGCTGCCGGACACGGCTGAGGGACGGCATCAGGATGGCTAGCAGGAGGGCGATGATGGCCACCACGACCAGCATTTCGATCAGCGTGAATGCTCTTGAGCGATTCATGGCCGCTTCTCCTTGTCGTTCTTCCCTTTCCGTCGATGGAGACCTAGAGGCCCGCTTCTTCCGGATCGTATTCGTCCAATCCCCACTCGGCGGCTCCGTGTCGGCGCTTGCCGGGCACAGAGGCGCGGCGCCCACCTTCGGCCCGCGGCCGGCGGGAGTTTGACCGGGCCGGCCTACTTGGGTGACGTCCAGTCCCGGAGCATGCCGCCTGCGAAGATCATCTGGCCGCTTGCGGGTCCTTCTCCGTATGTCCATCGCGTGAACGCCAGGTCACTTGTGCTGGCGGTCGGTTCACCGAGAATACCGCGCACCTGCTGCTGGGTCATGCCCGGCCTGATCTGCCGCCAGTTCTCCTTTTGTTCCCACTTGGCCGCGGGAGACGAAGACCCGGAATCAGTCTGACTGCAGGTCGCGTAGAAGCCCGCCACTGTAGCGGCGATGATGGCTCCCCCCACGATGGCGTACCTGTACAGTCTGCGGGCCGTCATGGGTGTTTGCTCCGGCCGCGCCGGCGGGGAGACTCGAAGGTAGCCCGCCGGCGCGGCTCTCGGTCCGTGGTGTCTACTACTCGCACTCCGTGCTGGCCGGGACCATCGGTCCGCTGAAGCAGTTCACGAATGCGAGCAGGTCGGAGCTGTCGATATCGCCGTCACCCTGGTCGCCATAGTCGCGGTCGAAGCAGAGACAGCTGTCGACGGTCGCGGTGCCGTTGCCACTGTAGCAGAGCTGCCACGCGCTGAAGTCAAGCTGGTCCACGTCGCCGTCGCCGTCCGCGTCGGCGAACGGCTTGTGACATGGCCGGAACGTGTACAGGAACGTCTTGTCGGCATTGGCCCCGTTCGGGTAGTAGTCGCCGGAGTTCTCGCCGACGTAGATGACCCGGAACCGGGTTGGGTTGCCCAGCTCGGACAATGGGATCGACGACTCGATCGAGGTCTGAATGGGGCCTGTGGCCGCTGCTGGCAGGGGCAGACCACCGGCGACCAAGCCGCCACCGGCATCGGGAGCCCAGAGGTTGTGGCCTTGGGTCCCGTTGGTGTTAATCTCGGCACCGATGACGGCCGGCGCCCATGCGCCCTTCTGCCCCGTGGCGGGATTGAAGTCCGTGTCGATCACGGTCCAGTAGCCGAGTGCCGTAAAGGGGAGACTGCCGGGCGCCCTTTTTACCAGAAAGTAGAAGTTAGCGCTGTCATGAGCAACCCATACCTGCACCCAGTCCTCGCTGGCCGCGAGGGCATCGCCGATCGGGTCTGCGGTGTAGGGTGTGATGTTCGCCCAGTCGGCCAGCTGGCCGTCCACCCGCATAGTCCCGTCGGTCACCGAGTTGGATCTCGACTCGGCAATGTTGCCCGGCAGCGGGTCGGGCAGAGCACCCGTGTAGTAATGCAGCACCTTCCCCTCCGTGCTGGCGCTGTCCGGGTAGTAGTCGTGGGAAGTCTCGCCCTCGAAGATGAAGGTGAAGTTCTCCGGGTTGATGAACGTCGAGCGCGGAAAGGAGAATTCCTCGTAGTCTTGCGGCGGCATCGTCATGGGCACGTTGTGATCGTAGCAGCCATTGCTGCTCCAGGCATTGGACGCAAGTCCGCCCCAGTTGTATTCGCCGCCGATCGAGAAGCTCCGCGCCCCGAAACCGGTGAAGCCGGTTGCCTTGTCACGGTCGGTGTCCAGGATGATCCAGTAGCCCTGCCCCAGACCTCCCTGGAACTCCGTGCTCTCCGGGGTCCTCTCGACCATGAGATAGAGGTTGTTATCGTCGTGGGCGATGGAGGCCCGCAGCCAGTCCTGGTCCGGGCCGCCGTCGCCAGCCGCATCCTCCGGGAAGAAGGTGAGGCTGGACCAGTCGGAGAAGCTGCCGTCGATGCTGATCGCCCCGTTGGCTACCTTGTTGCTCAGCGTGTACACTTCTATTGGCTCGCCGCCGGTCGGACTTGGGGGATGCACGGTATAGTGGAAGTAGTCCGCACTGAAAGCTCCGTCGGGGTAGAAGTCCGGGCCGTTCTCGCCCACAAATACCAGGTTCACCGCGGCGGGATCTCCCATATCGGATCGCAGGACAGCTCCCTCGACGGCGAGTGGACTCGGGGGGAAGGCGACCTGATCCCAGGAAGTGCCCCAGCTGTCGATCAACGGGCCCTGGAAGATGTAGTCCGTGCTGTTCGTGGAATTCCAACCCGTCCACTGGGCAACGGCCGGATTCGTGTCAATCATGATCCAGAACCAGCCGGTCCCGTCATCGAGTCCGCTGGGGCTGTTCGCCGCCGCCTCCAGGCGAAAGTAGTAGTAAG
>JAGNEZ010000038.1 GCA_018003015.1 Phycisphaerae bacterium
CTTCCAGACCGCGCTGCGGATCGATCCTCTGCTCACCGGCTGGCCATCGGCGTCGAAGCGTCTGGCCGATTGGGGTTACCCGGTTCGCGGCGATTTGGGGTCCGGCGACCTCGATGGCGTGCGGCGTTTTCTCGACGATTGGATCGCCCGGATGAAGCCACGGTACATGGCCGTCTCGCTCAGTCCGGCGTTTCGCTTCCCGGAGGACGGTTCGTGCGGACGCCTGATCGAGGAGTGCATTCTGCCGGTTGCCCGGCAGGCGGGGATTCCGTTCGCCCTGATGATTGGCGTTCGCCGGCAGGTGAACCCTGGTCTTCGGCTTGCCGGCGACGGAGTGGGTGCGGCCGACGTTCAGGCGGTCAGCGAGTTGTGCATGCGTCACCCCGACAACCGCTTCCTCGTCACCATGCTCTCACGCCAAAACCAGCATGAACTCTGCGTGACGGCTCGAAAGCTGCCTAATCTCCACGTATTCGGTTGCTGGTGGTTCCTGAACAACCCGAGCATGATCGAGGAGATGACTCGCCAGCGGTTCGAGCTCCTTGGACTCTCGCATACTCCACAGCACTCTGATGCCCGCGTGCTGGACCAGCTCATCTACAAGTGGTCGCACTCCCGCGCGGTCATCGCCGAGGTGCTGGCCGACAAGTACGTGGATCTCGCCCGCGCGGGCTGGCAGGTGACGGCGGCGGAAGTGCGGCGCGACGTGGCTGGCCTGTTCGGAGGCACGTTCGAGCAGTTCTGTGCGACAGCCAAGTCGTAGCCTGCTTCAACCTATTGCGTGGGCGCTGTGTCGGGTGGGTATTGTGGGCAGGCCTCCAGCTTGTCGTTTGACCGGCAAGATGCCGGTCTCACGTCTGACGGGCTGCGCTTCTATCCCACGACGACGACGTATTCCAGCTTGGGGCCGTGTACGCCCATGACCAGGGCGAGCTCGATATCGGCTGTTTTGCTGGGCGCCGAGACGAGCACCATGTTGGACGGGGCGTGGGCCGGCCATCGGGCGGCGAAATCGAGCAGATCGGGCACGATCTGATCCACGCCGACGATGCCGATGTGGGTGGGCACCGCCAGGCTGGCGAGCCGTCGGTGCTGGCCGCCGCTCGGGAGGCAGATCGACGCGGTCTCGGCCACCGCCAGGGTCACGCCGGTGATGCCTGCGTCGGCTTCGAAGGCCGCATCCGGTTGGTCAGGATTCGCCAGGGCGATTCCCTTCTCCTGCAAGCGGGCGATGATGGCCTCGCGGCCGGGAGTGTCCTCGGCCGGGAGGAGGGCGCTCTTGGCCCCGGCTTCCGCCAGGATCTCGACGATCTTGTCCGGAAGGGCGGTCTGGCTGGCCACGCGGTGGGCGTGGATCTTGGCCTCGTCCAGGCGCTTCATGAAGATGTCAATCACATCATTGCCCGGCTTGATGACCCGGGTGGTCTCCGTGTCCGCAGGCAACTTGACCTGTTCGCCGTGGACGAAGGAGGCGGCCCTGCGGACTGTCGCCAGGAACGCTTCCTGTGTGCATTCGGACATCAGGGCTTGCCCTCCTCGTTGACGTTCTGCTGAATGGTCGCCCATCGCCTGTGAAATGGCTTGGCGGCCATCAGCGGGAAATCGCGGTGGTCGGTCCATCCCGCGCCGGGGCCGAATAGTCTTGAGACCCAGCCGTCCTTGGCGGTGACGCTCAGGAACAGCCGTCCGAACCAGGAGCCCCAGGAGTAGATGAACCGCGACTGCATGGCGATTCGCCAGCCTTTGAATCCCCACTTCCAGACGAAGGGCATGCGATTCCGCCGATTGATTAGGTCGCGGTGCTGCAGAAGCAGGGTCGGCAGGTCGATTCGCACCGGGCACGCTTCCAGGCACGCGCCGCACAGACTTGAGGCCAGCGGCAACTGCTCGTAGTCGATCACGCCGTCGAGCAGGGGGGTGATCACCTTGCCGATGGGGCCCGGGTAGACGCTTTGGTAGGCGTGTCCGCCGAGCTTGCGATACACCGGGCACGCGTTGAGGCAGGCCCCGCAGCGGATGCACCGCAAGGCATCCCGGAACTCGCCGCCCAGGATTTCGGAGCGGCCGCGGTCCATGATGACCAGGTGATACTCCTCCGGGCCGTCGAAGTCGCCCGGCCGCCTGGGGCCGCTCATCAGGCTGGTGTAGCAGGTGATCCGCTGGCCGGTGGCGCTCTTGGCCAGTAGCTTGAGGAACACGGGGAGGTCTCTCATTCGCGGAATCACCTTCTCCATGCCCATGAGGGAGACGACGACCCGCGGGCGCGACGAGCAGAACCGCCCGTTGCCCTCGTTGGTCACGATGCAGATGGTCCCTGTCTCCGCTACCCCGAAGTTCGCCCCGGTAATGCCCATGTCGGCGTTTCTGAACTTCTCGCGGAGGACCTTGCGCGCGGCGGCGGTCAGGGTGGGCGGGTCGCCGGTATACTCGATCCCGAGCTTCTCGTGGAACAGCTGGCCGATGTCCTCCCGGGTCTTGTGCAAGACCGGGGTCACGATGTGGGAAGGTTTCTCGGCGGCCAGCTGCAGGATGTACTCGCCCAGATCGGTTTCGGCGACGTCGAAGCCGGCCGCCTCGAGGGCGTCGTTGAGCTCGATCTCCTCGGAAGCCATGGATTTGGCCTTGACGATGGTCTTGATCCTGGCCTTGCGGGCGATGTCGCAGATGATCTCGCGGGCCTGTTCAGCGGTCTGCGCGAAGTGGACCACGCCCCCGTTCTTGCGGACGTTGTCGGCCAGCTGCGCAAGGTATTGGTCGAGGTTCTGCAGGGTGTGGTTTTTGATTGCCTTGGCGAGTTCGCGCACCGCCAGCGGATCACCCAGTTCGGGCATGATCGCCCGCCGCCCGGTGTCCTGCCGGAGGGTTGCGGCGTTCATGGCCGCGCCCAATCGCGCGTTGGCCAGGGCCAGCGCGGCGCTCTTCTTGAAATCGGTTCTCACCGCGTGCTTGGTCAGTTGAGGCTCGCCCACCGGATGACCTCCCTAGCGGCTCTTGCCGTTCCTCATCGCCTCGTCCAGCATCTGGGCGATGTGCTTGGCTTCGATGTGAACACCCTCGCGGCGGCAGGCCCCGATGATGTTCATCGTGCAGCCGCCGTCGTTACATATGAGCAGGTCGGCTCCGGTGGCCTTGATGCAGGCGATCTTGTCGCGGACCATGGCCCCGGAGATATCGCCGAACTTGACAGAGAATGTCCCCCCAAAGCCGCAGCACTGCTCCATTTTCTCCAGCAGGCGGAAGTCCAGCCCGCGAAACTCCTTGATCAGGCCGATCACATCCTCCGGGGACATGTCGATGCCGCGATGGTGGCAACTGTAGTGATAGGTCGCCGAGCCGGAGTAGGACAGGTTCCACGGCTTCCAATCCACTTTCAGCTTCTTCTGCAGGAACTCGACCAGCTCAAAGGTCTTGCCGGCCATGGCGACCGCCTTGGCGTGCATGGTCGGATCGTCTCGGAATGCGTGCGGGTAGTACTCGCGGACGATCGAGCAGCAGGATCCCGATGGCGTCACGATCACTTGGGCGTTCTCGAAGATCCGGATCATCCGGGCCGCAACGGCCTTGAAGTCGTCCATGAAGCCGCTGTTCAGGGCTGGCTGGCCGCAGCAGGTCTGTTCTTCGGGGAAGTCGATCCGATGGCCGAGGCGGTTGAGAATGCGGACCACGCACTCGGGGATATCAGGGTAGAACAGATCGCCGAGACAGGTCGCAAAAAGAGACACGCGCATGGGTGGCTACCTTCCTTGCATGCGACAGACGCTCAGCCTGCCTTCAGGGCTGCGGCACGGAAGAGCAATGATCATCCGACGACCTGGGCGCGGGACCAGAAGAACGCCAGCATGCTGATCGTCAGGCAGATGGTCAGTGCCGCGACGAAGAAGCCGATCGTCGAGTACCGCGGTTTCTCGTTCCGTGCCTCTCCCCAGCTGGTCAGGCCGAGCCAGAAACCGGCCCCGGCGAAAACCAGCGTCCCCATCCCGGCGAGATAGACCAGCGTGGGGTAGAGCTTGTTGCCGTAGACCACGTCAGGCCAAGTGAGGTTGCGGCCCAGCAGGATGATCAGGGCGAGCACGCCCAGCACCGAGATGATGGACAGGACCATGCTGTACTTGGCTTGTCGAGTATAGTCTCTTGAGAACTTGGCCACGGCTGCAATCTCCCCAGAAAGGCGCGACCGATCAGGCGAAGCTGGCTTCGGTTGGGGCGCCGTATTTCTCCTTTCGTTCCTTGGCGACGCGGGCCTCGTAGCCGCTGGCCCGGTAGGCGGCCAGGGCGTCGGCTTCGATGCCCATCTGCTCACGCACGTAGCCGATCAGCGGCCGCGTGTCGGTGAAGAAGCCCGCGCGGAGGGTCTCCTCCGCCAGGACCAGGTCGTCCTTGGCCTGGGCGTTGCGCAGCTTCTTACGGTCTACGAGGAGAGCCTTGGCAAACAACTCGTGCGCGGTTGTGACCGTCTGGATCATGGCCTCGATCTTCGGCTTGAGATTGTGCGACTGATCGACCATGTAGGCAATCTTCAGTGTCTGGCCCCGCTCCTCCTCGGCGGCAATGATCTCATGGAAGATGCGAAAGACCTGGTAGGGGTCGATGCTGCCCATGGTCAGGTCGTCGTCAGCGTAGCGCCGGTCGTTGAAATGGAAGCCGCCGAGCATGTTCTCGTCGATCAGCCAGGCGACGATCTGCTCGATGTTCTGGGCGAGGTAATGATGTCCGGTGTCGACCAGGACCCGGGCCTGCGGACCAGCGGCTCTGGCCAGAAGGCAGGCCATGCCCCAGTCGGCGATATCGGTATGGTAGAAGGCTGGCTCGAATGGCTTGTACTCGACCAGCATGATCATGTTCGACGGCATGGCCTTGTGGACTTCCTTCAGGGCGTCCGTAAAGCGCTTCTTGCGAACCCGGATGTCGTCCTGGCCGGGGTAGTTGGTGCCATCGGCGAACCACAGCGAGAGGTACTCGCTGCCGAGGTCCTTGCCCAACTTGACCGAATCGAGGCAGTGCTTGACCGCCTTGCGGCGGACTTCCGGGTCTCGGTTGCCGAAGCTGCCGTACTTGTAGCACTGGGATTGGAACACGTTGGGGTTCATTGCCCCGATGCGAACGCCGGCTTTCCTGGCGTGCTCGGTGACCTTGGCATCCGCCCCGTGGGGAAAATCCCAGAGGACGTGAACGGCCACGCTTGGGCAGATCCCGGTCAGCTTGTGGACCTGACCGGCGTCGTCGAGCTTCTCCTGGATGGACCGGGCGGCGGCCGCCTGGTGGAACTTCCCGAAGCGTGTGCCGGTATCGGCATAGCCCCAGGAAGGGGTCTCGATTTCGAGCGATTTGAGACGGCTCAGGATGGCCTTGGGGTCTCGACCGAACTGCTCGAGCCGGTCCAGCATTCGCTGGGCACATTCTGACACTTTCGATTCCGCCATCGTTTGCGCTCCAAGAGAGTGAAAGCCACTAATCGACCGCTATCATTAGGCTTAGGAACTAGTCTGTCAAGAAGAGACCAGGGCGGCTGAAGCCGGAGGGCTCGTGCGGAGGACATCAGCCGGGCATGGTCTCCTGGACTTGACGGAGTCGCCTGCGGAGGTCAGCCGGCAGTCGCTTGGCCGGGGTCTCGTCGATCAGGCCGTTGGCGATCAAGTCCTTGATGTGGACTTGTCCAAACGCATGCGGTGAACCTGACCGTCCGATACACGACGCGCGGCGGTGGAGCAACAGCACGTCGAACGGTGAGGGGCTTGGGCCACGTTGCGACGACCCCGATCGTACCCTACAATAACCGCTCCAAGCCGCACCGTAAGGGTCGAATTCGTGCAGATGAGATGGGGTAGGATGGATGAGAGAATGAAGATCGGCCGGCTGCTCCTCGGGGCTGTTCTCGGCCTTGGTTGTCCGGGCGCGCTCTTGCGTGCCGAGGTGGGGTCTAGGGGGCAGACCGAGGGGGGGTTCCTGATTGCGGGCCAGTCGGTCGCATCACAGAGCGCATCCTCACCGGGAACTGGGTCCGCGTCCCAGCCCGCAGAAGCGGAATCCGATGAGTCGGGTTCCGGTTCCGCGGCTACAGCCCTGGCTCCCCGGATCCTCCCCGCGCCCGCAACCGACGCCGACATCGTCAAACGCCTTCAGCTCGTGCAGGAGGAGATGGACCGCTTCAACATCGCCACCCAGCCGGCCAGCATGCCGGCATCCAGCCCGGCCGAAGAAGCCGCCCGGAAGGCCGATCCGAAATACGCTCTTGCCCAGGTCCTGCGGCAGTACTACACCGAACTGAAGGACTGGCAGAAGACCCGGGCTCGTATCGCCTGGCTGAAGGGTGCGGAGAATCTCGCCAAGCTCTCGGCGGATCTGGATCTGTGGGAGAAGCAGCGGCAGAACTATGTTGCGTTGAATGCCGGTGACATCGGCTACGTCTGGGACTCGCGGGTGGGGGAGATCGAGAAGCGTTGCACCGAGGAAGCCGCCAAACTGCAGGATCTCACGGCTCTCCAGGCCTCGCGCGAACAGCAGTTGCTTTCGCTGGTCAAGCAGAGACCGGAGAACGAGAAAGCCATCAAGGAAACCCTGGATGCCCTGCGGCTGTTTACGGCCGACCTGCCCGCCCAGTTCACCCAGCTCAAAACGGAATCCGAGCGTGAACCGCTGTTGATGCGGAAGCGGGCCCTGGAATGGGAGCACAATCTCCGGCTGTTGCGGGCCGTGGTATTCCCCGATCAGAGCACGGCCGCGGAAGTCGCTCGGCAGCAGGGCGGCGATCGCATCGCCGCCTTGACCAAGTACCTCAGCGCTCTTCGCCAGTACCAGACCCGGCTTTCCGATGTGCGCGCGAAATCGAATGTTGCCTTTGCCAGCGAGCAGTTGGCTCGCCCCGATCTTTCGCCTCACATGAAGATCAACTGGGGAGTCCGGCTCGCGATTGCCCAGACGGTGGCCGACTTCCAGAAGATCGAGGCGACGGTGCGCGAGTTGATCCCGATGGCCGAGATCGACCGCCTGGAACAGCGGATTCAGCGTGGCCAGGCCTATCTCAACCTGACCATGGAGTCGCTGGATCGGCGGAGCGGCGAGAGCATCCTGGATCTGTATCGGCGGGTCAACGTCTACCTGGTTCGGTTCCAGGACAGCTTGAAGAACATGCGGAGTGACCAGGACCGGCTCTATGATCAGATGCGGATGGCCCAGGATCGCCGCGATCAGCTGATGGAGCGGGTCCTGAAGGGGCGGGAAGCCCTGGAGGAGCGGGTCAAGTCACTGAAGCCCGAAGAGGTGGTCAGCGTACGTGAGGCCCAGGCCAATCTGACCGACGACCTGAACGCCGTGCTGAAGACCAAGATTGATCCCCTCATGGCCGAGATGGAGAACCATCGCGACCGTCTCAAGAAGGCCATTCCGATGCTCGACCAGTGTGTGACCCACATCCAGCGGGAGCGGGCGAAGATGTATCGCACCTATCTCCTGGCTCGAGGACGGAGCTTGCTCTGGCCGGATTCGGCGAAGTTGTCGGAGGAGTGGAGGTCGATCCTTAGCCGCGAGGGCAAAACCATCGAGGAGGCGGTGACCAAGCAGCGCGAACTGGTCAGAGAATGGCGCACGGTTACGCGGGCCGGCTGGTGCGGAGCCGCTGCGCTGCTGGTTTTGACCGGCTGCCTGGCGTGGCGTTCCCGCGGCCGCCTGCTCAACTGGTCCCAGCATAAGGAGGAGACGCTTCTGGCCCGCATGGCGGTCCCGGCATCCGAGGGCCATCCTCTCTCGGCGTCGTTTCTAGCCGTCAAGCGATTCGAGGTGCAGGCCGCTCGGGCCCTGGCTCGAACGGCGGCAGCCTGGCCGTTGGCGATCCTGCTGCTGTTCCTGGCGGAAATCAACCTGGGGCGGAATGCGCTCCTGCCGGTTGCCTCCGTCCTGTCGACCGCCTTACTGGCGATCATCGCCTTCGCCACGGTTACCGCCCTGTTTGACGCTCACCGGCCCCAGACTCGGCTTGTTCAGTGCGACGACCGAGTGGCGGCCTATCATCGCCGATGGCTGCGGGTCAGTCTGGTGACCGCCCTTGTGGTGCTGCCTGTTCCGATTCTGCTCCGGGTCTCATCGCTTTTCCCCTTGATCGCCAGCTTGTGGTGGGACGGGTCGGTGCTGTTACTCCTGACCATGCTGTTCATCTACCTCGTTCGCCGGGATTTCTTCTTTCCGCCGAGGACGGCCTCGCCCGATGCCTCCGTATCCTGGCTTCTGCCGCTATATCGTGGTTTATTTCCGCTGGCACCGGCCACGGTAGCCCTGGTGATTGCCGGAATGCTGGCCGGGTATGCCGCTTTCGTGGACTACGTTCTGCTCGGCCTGGGCTTGACGGCGCTGATCCTGCTGGCGACCAGGGTGATCCGTCGATTCCTGGCCGGCTGGTTGGCCGAGGTCGCGTCACCGGAGGCGGAGGGGGTGCGGGCCTCAGCCTGGCAGCGTGTTTGGACGATCCACCCGCTGCTACCGCCGATCATGCAGGTCATGCAACTGGGCGTCCTTCTGCTGGCTCTGGTGGCGGTGCTGGCCGTCTGGGGCATTACTCCTCTGGACGTCAATACGCTCCTGAACTACCCGCTCCTGCAGACCGCCAAGGGCACGATCACGCTGTGGCGGCTGGTGGCGGCGGTTTGCGTGGTGGTGGTGGGCTTGTTCATTTCAAGGACGGTTCGGGCCTTTCTGGAGAGAGAGGTTTTCCCTCAGACCCGGACCGTGGATCGCGGTACGCAGGCGGCCATCATGGCGCTCCTGCACTACTCGATCATTGCCCTTTCCTGCTACGTGGCCCTCAACGTGGCCATGGTCGATCTGGGTGGCCTCACGATCCTTCTCGGGACCCTGGGCCTGGGCCTGGGGCTGGGTCTTCAGCCGTTGTTCGTCAACTTCATCAGCGGCCTCATGATCCTCTTCGAGCGGCAGATCAAGGTCGGCGATCTGGTCGAGGTCAACGGCCAGCCGGGCGAGGTCGTCTCCATCAGCATGCGATCGACCCGGATCAGGAGCTTTGACAACATCGACTTCGTCATACCCAACGGCGATTTCATCACCGGCCAGGTGGTCAACTGGACGTTGAGCGATCCGCGGATGAGGGCCAAGATCGACGTGGGCGTGGCCTACGGCACGGACGTCGAATTGGTACGCAGGCTCCTCCTCGATCTCGCCAACCGCAATCCGTTCGTGCTGGCGGCGCCGGCACCGGAAGTGTGGTTCAAGAACTTCGGCGAGAGCAGTCTCGACTTCGTGCTGGTCTGCTGGTTCGCCGATCCCAAGTCCCGGGGCGTGTTCATGTCCCAGATTCGTTTTGAGATCGATCGTGTCTTCCGCGAGCACCACATCGAGATCCCGTTCCCGCAGCGGTCCATCAGTTTCAGTGGTGGCAGGCCCATTCCGGTGGAGGTGGTCGCGCCTCCGCAGATGGAGTGTGAAGGCCGCGGACCGCCCCCCTCATCTCACGATCCGAGCAATAAGTGACCCTCCACCGGGTCGCCTGAAGTGTGCAGGCCGGGTCCTGCGACGTCGGTATCTTGGAGATCGGGCTCCGGTTCCCGCGGGCGGCCTGGCGGCTTTGGCCCGGGGCCCTCTACTTCGTCATGTCGGCCAGGATCTTCTTCAGTCCGGCGAGGGACATCTCGGTGCATTCCATGGGCGATTTGCCCTCGGGGTAGGACTCCTGCTCGATGACGAACCACTCGGTCGCGCCGACTTCGCGGCAGGCGGTGATGCAGGCTTTCCAGTCGATCGAATCCTGCCCGATGATGGCCTTCTTGCCGGCCTGCTTCCTGTCGGCGTGGGGGGCGAAATGGGTGGAGCCCGAACGGCCCGGGTACTTTCTGAACAGGGCCACCGGGTCCACACCGGCCGCCGCCGTGTGCCCGACGTCCTGTTGAAGCACGACATCCTTGCTGGTTCGCTCGGCGAACAGGTCCCAGTAGGTCTTGTTGCCCTCTTTCTTGAACTCGCTGGTGTGGTTATGGAAGCCACAGAAGAGACCGTGCGGCTTGAGCACCTCGGCCGCCTTGTTGAACACCTCGGCCAAGGCCTTGCTTTTCTCCGGATGGGTAATGTCGCTGTCGCCGGGCACAATGATGAACCTGGAACCGAGGATCTTGCCGACCTCGATGGTGTTCTTCAGTTCATCGCCTCTCAGGGCCGACGTTGCCGCGTGGATGCCCTCGGACTTGAGATTCAGGTCGTCCAACCGTTTGCGCAGCTCCTTGGCCTTCTTGTTGTACTTGAAGTAGCTGTTGCCGTAGAACTCAACTCCGGCGAACCCCATCTTCGCCACGCGCTGCAGGACGGCGTCGATGTCCTTGTCGCAGTCTCCGCGCATCGAGTAGAGCTGGACGCCGATCGGGATTTCCTTTGGCTTGGCGGCTCCAAAGGCCTGCGCTGGCAGCGCCCAGGCCGCTGCCCCTGCAGCCGCGGTACCCAGGATGTGCCTGCGCGTCCACTGACCTGCGATGTGCTGCGATCCGGGGGTATCCTTCATGGTCATACTCCTACTAGCGCGAAGACCACTTTCAGGCCGTGCGAATGCGTCTCGACGACCAGAGCATTATCGCATTGGCCGAGCTGCCTGTCTACGGGCTGAGCCGGACGGAGAATCAGCCTTGGATCGGCGGGCTCCCGTCGGGCTGGAGTCTTCTTTCCGGCCTGCTCCATCTCTCGACCCGGGCGAACGCGGCCTTCGTCGTCACCTCGGCTCGCAACGCACGGTCGCTTCGAACTGCGAGATCGTCTGCCCCGCTTGCCATGAATGCTCGCCTTCCAGGACGTTGAGGAAGAGCCGATCGGTGGCCCGCGATCGTTCCGGACGGGATGCAGCCGCATAACGAACGTCCGCCGGCTTGTCCGTGGTGATACGCAGCACAGAGTCAATGTCGATGTGCCGGACACCATCGCCGCACAGCAACTGCCCTGAACATGCTGCAACCGTGTGGGTCTGGTCTCCGAGGGTCACCCTGCGTTCGCCCCGCTGGTCGATCCACCGCCTGTCGTTGAGAATCCCAATCGTGCCGGTGGCGATCTCGGCCGTCGTGCAGTCCGCGGCCGCCACGAGTTTCTCACCCATCGTCCACGTACCTTCGGACGCAGACCTGAATTGCAGGTGAGCCTGGATCGGCGCCTTCCCCGGTTTGCCGTGATCCACGACGAGTTCGACTGCAAAAGCGTCCTTGCTGTCGGTTACACGGACATCGCTCAACGAAACGGGCAACGCCGACTCTGCCCCCTTGAGCCGGACGGAGCCCACTCCGCTCCGATCGTGCGGCGAAATCAGGCGATCGGTCCGGAACGGAACGCACTGGGCCATGACCTTGGTGCCCCAACTGACCGCATGCACGGCCGAACGCGTCCGGTTGAGGATCATCCGTGCCGAATCGAACCGTCGCACACCCCACCGCTGCGGCTCGACCGGCACGACCGGTTCCGCGAAGTGGAGCGACAACCACGTCCGGGCGAAGTGGTTGATCTTGTCGGTCTGTCCGGAAAGGAAGAAGTTCTCCTCCGGCAGGTAGATCGCCCCGCTCGGAGACCTGGCTTGCATCCGCTCGAGCACGTTGAGGCAGCGATCGGCCATCGCCCAGGCCTCCGGATCTCGGCCGAACACGCCCATGAGCACGTGGCCGTAAAGCCAATCCACCTGGCGGTAGATCGACCAGTCCTGCCCGGATGGGTAGACGAAGCCGCCGTCCGGCAGGCCGAACCACTTGAGGTTCTCGTAGATGCCGGCCACGTTGTACCGCAAAGCCTGCGGCGGGGGACGGCCGGTCATGGCGTACTCCATCGAGCAGCCGAGCGTCAGGCTGAACGTGGTCATGTAGTCGGGGTGAACGATACGATGATTCTCGAGCGTGAAGTCGTCGTAGATGTTGGCCCCGAGGAACTGCGCGGCCACCGACTTGCCGTCCACGAGGGCGTTCGCCTGCTCATCCGCCGGTCGCAGAAACGACGAGAAAGCCCACTTTTGGAATGCCGATTCCCATCGCCCTCGCCGGGGATCGTCGGGCATCAGCACGACGGCCGCTGAGAGGACCGTGCTGTTCCATGCGTTCTCTTCCGCCTTGGTATCGGCGCGGATCTGATGAGGAGGTGTCGCATCGGGGAACCGCTCGGCCTCGTGGGCAACCACCCGTCGGACGGCTACCGCGAGATCGGCGGGAAGATCATCCCCCACCCACCAGGCTGCCAGGGCGAGCATGTCGGTCCAATGGGCCGATTGCCAGTGATCGCCCCACTTGCGGCTATCGCCGGTCGGGCGCGAGCCGGTCACATGGGTTTCGGTGAGATACCGGATCATGGGCACGATCCGCGTCGACAGAAGATCCGACCTGGACAGGCCGACAGTCTTCTCGTCGTACGGGCCGAACCGGTACAGGAACGCCAGACCGGCCACCATGCCGGTATTCGGCCGGATGAACGCCTCGGCACTCTTGCTCTCGGTGAGGAGCATGAGGCGAGCGTCCTCCTTCCAGGGCTTGACGTCCTGCAGGAGATGATGGGCCAAGCGTTCGGTTGCCCGGTAGATGCGCTCGCCGCGGCTGCGCATGGCTGGGTCGGTGACGGCAGGCAGGTGCCAGCGTAGACCGCTCTGTGCCGCGTGCGTCTGCCCCAAGGCGTTCGAGGCTGCAGTCACCAGGATAACGCCGGGCAACAAATGTCTGAGCATGTTGCGTCCTTTCCTCGCGAGGGGCCTGCGGGCAAGCCGCGGCGCTGGAGCATGGGCCGGCCGAGGCAACGAGTGAAAGTGGCCTCCCGCACTTTGCCTGTAGCCCTTTTGCCGAGCCATGGGCAGGCCATCCGACCGACCCCTGAAAGTCATGAACCGCGGCGTGACTCAGCCGACTGTCTTGAGACGCTCCGAGACCTTCGCCAGCCACTCGGCGTTGGGCAGCGCGTACGGACGGAACTTCTCGAGCACGCCCTGCTCCTCGCTGTAGTAGAGGGCCCGGTTGGGGCCCAGCTTGTTGGCCAGCGGCGAGTCGATGAGGTTGCTGGAGTCCGCAGCGCTCATCTGGAACAGGACGCGGTGGTCGAACTCGCGCATGCTGTTGCGGTCCAAGGTCCGCTCGACGGCTGCCAGCGTGTCGCACCAGGTAAGCACGTGCATCCCGAGCGCCGGCCCCTCGCGGAGCAGGTCGGCGAATTGCCTGTCCGGCTGTGGCTTCTTCTCCTCGCCGCTCATCGAGAAGCTGAAGCTGTCCTCCTGGCGGCGGAGGGCGCGGTAGCGCTGCAGGCCGTAGACGAAGACATAGACGGCCGGGGGGTTGGGATCATCGCTGCCTTGGCGGCGCTGGCATTCGGCAGCCAGTTCACCGATCGCATCGGGCACGGCTCGATAGTCAACGAGCCGGACGGCATGCGGAAGCCGTTCCGGCATTCGCGGCAGAACTGAGGCGAGCGGTGAATCGGCCGGACTGCCATCCAGCAGCCAAAAAACCGCTCGATCCTTGGGGTGGATCACGACCAGAGACAGGACACCGGCGACCATCGTGGCCATGGCGGCCTCTTCCTGTTGGCCGACGATGATCAGGTTGGCCCCGCTCTGGCGCCGCAGGGTGACAGCGGTAGCCTCCTTGATGGCCACCGGATCGCCCAGCCAGACGCGCGGAGGCCCTGAGACCTGCGGCAGGTGTGGCCCCGGCGTCTCGCCTGAGGTCTCATCTGCGGGAAACCGGGGCCACAAGACCTTGGCCAGTGCGTCGTTCTTGGCGATGTCCGCGGGCACGTTGCCTTCGAACACGACGGCCGGCTCGGTGCGAACGCCAAGCTTGGTCGCCTGTTCGCGAACGCGGGCCAGCTGCTCGTCGCGTCGTTCGTCGGGCAGCCACGCGACCTGGAAGGGGCTGTTGCCCTCAACCAGGCCGCCGGCGTCGTTGTAGACCGCCTCGCCCGGCCGGGAGAGCAAACGTGCGGCCGTGTTGCCGTCACCGAGGATGATCTGCGAATCCGTTTCCGTGGTCTGCAGCGCAATACGGACAGCCATCTGGCCGATGGTGCTGCGAGCCAGGCCGGAAGTGCCGCCGATGGTCTGCGAGCCGAGCAGCACGTGAATGCCGAAGGCACGGCCCTGACGCACCAGCCGGTCCAGCAGCAGGCTGGCGTCCTGGGCGAGTTTGTCATCCTCGGAGAAGAACTCCTGGAACTCGTCGATGATCAGGAGCACCCGGGGCATGGGTTGCTTCGACGCCTCGCGATAGGCCGCGATGTCCTGCACGCCAAGGTTGCGGTACAGCGTACCCCGCCGGGTGAGCTCGGCGTCGACGCGTTGCAGGACACTGAGACCGAACTCGCGGTCGCTCTCGACCGCGATCGCCCGGGCATGCGGCAGTTCGCTGGTTGCGTAGGCCTTGAACTCGACACCCTTCTTGAAGTCGACCAGGTAGAACTCGACCTCGTCGGGGCTGTACCACAACGCCAGGTTGGTGATCAGCACGTGCAGCAAGGTGGACTTGCCCGAACCGGTCTTACCGGCGATCAGCGTGTGCTGAGCCACGCCGCGGCCAAGCCGGAGGCTCTGCAGACGGGTCGCGCCCATGCGGCCGATCGGCACAGATAGATCGCCGACGCTGTGTCGGCTCCAGAGTTCGTCAGGAGCGGGAGTGATGGCTTCGAACGGCACCTCCACCCGCTTGAATTCCTTGGCATACCGCCCGACCACGTGAAGAACCCGTGTGAGGAAGTCCTCGGAGGGCGGGGCGTCCAACCGGAGCGGGAACCGGCGAAACACCTTGTCGTCCCAGACAAACCGGCCGTCCTCGAAAACGAGATTGACGCTGTGGAATTTGAGCTCGTCCAGGTGCGTGCCGGCAGGCAGCGATTGCCGGGTGTCGCGAGCGACCAGTGTGTAGACGCCGCAACGGGCCCCGGTCGCAGCGATGCTGTTGAGCCGCTGAACGGCCACATCGCTGAAGTTGGTCGGGAAATCCGCGACGACGAGGAAGCGGTACGGCTCGGCCAGTTCACCCGCCTGCCGGTTGTAGTCATCGATCGTCTCGAACTCGTTGCGCAGGTACTTCTGAATCACCGTTTCCATATGCTCGGTGAGATCGGCCAGCCGGGCCTCGATGTGGTCGGCGTTGGTCCAGATGCGGCTGGCGACCAGGGCCTCGTCGTGATCGGCGAGGTGCATGAAGCCCGCAAAGTTCTGGCCCAGGCCGACCGGATCGATGATCGTGAAACGCACGCGGCCGGGCGGCAGCGAGGTCAGCAGGCGGAGCATGACGTTCTGGAGGGTCTGAACCGCCTGGTCGTGGCCCTTCTGGCCGGAGTGGATCAGGAGCGACGCCTGGTTGGGAAAGGCGAGCATCGCGGGTACCGAGAAACTTTCCGGCAGGGCGAGTTGCCGTGGCAGGTCCTCGGTGATCTGTTTCAGATCGACGCCCAATTCCCCGAAGCGAATCACGGAAGCGAAGTGACGAGGGGGGAGCCAGTCGTTCCACGTCGTGTCGCTCCAAGGCGGGAACTTCCGGCCGCCGGCAGTGCTCTGCTCGTCCATCGGAGCCTGGATGCGGGCCAGGCCCTCCTCCCAGGAACGGGTCAGTTCGCCGCGGTCCGCAGTGTATCCGGCTTCGACCCCTGTGATTCGGGCTTCGCGGCTCTTGCGGGCCGCCTCCACCTCGTTCTCGTATCCCTGTCGAAGCTCCTCCTGACTGTTGCGCCACCACTCCTCCACCTCGGCCTGGCTTTGCTGACGCCGCTCTTCAATGCGAGGTTGCAGGCGACCGCGTTCATCCTCCACGACCTTCAAGGCTGCCTCGTAGTTGTGGGTGGCATGGTTGATCAGCGGGGCAAAACGAGCCTTGGCCTCGTGCACCTCCCGATCACGCTTCTGAGTCGCGTCGCTCTTTCGCTTCTCGCGGTCGGCCACGCCGCGCCGATACTCGCATTCGACGCTCAGGGCGGCGGCGTCCACGACCTCTCGAGCCTCGGCCAATACCGTGCGAACCTCGGCGAACGCCTTCGAGCGGAGAACGATCGTTGCCAACACCGAAATGACCAGCGCGGCTCCGGCGGCCATGCCCATGTAATGCCACTGGGCAGACTTCTCGCCGCTGATCAGCTGGGCCAGCCCGGCAGCTGCCACACACAGAATGAGGCCGATGAGGAAGGGTACCACGCCGACCATGAAACGCGGCAGACGAAGCGAGCCCAGCTCCTCCATCTTCTCGACTGCGGCCTTGTTGAGATCCTCGAACGAGGTGGCCGTCCGTCCGGCCTCCGGCGCCCCGCCGCCCTCCGCATGGTCCGACTTCGGGCCGCGGCCTCGGTTCTCCTCGTCCTCTCCCCCTGGCCCGGTCGCGACCGCGCTCTCGGGCCATTCCTGGCTGTACATGTGGGCCCAGGCGGCTCCCTGCTGCTCCAACACCGCGATGCGGCGGCGGCGCGTCGCCAAGTCCGACTCCGCCTCCTTGGCCTCGGCCTTGAGCTGGTTCTGCGTTGCCTCAAGAACCGTTTCTGCCAGCCAGGCGGCCTGGGTGTACTTCTGCTTGACTTCCTTCAGGGTTGTGCTGTGCTCGAGCTCGATCTGCTGCAGCGAGGTCTTCTCCGAGGTCGCCAGGGTCTTCAGGTCCGCCGCGTGCTGAGAGGTGATCCGGGCGAGCCAATCCTCGTGCTTCCGCTCCAGATCTCTCTGGAACTCCTCGCGGCGGCGCTCAATCTCCAGGCGGGCTGCCGTTGACTCGGTTTCGCACGCTTGCAGAGCCTGACGCCGGCCTTCCTCGATCGCGGTCTCCCGTGCGGCACACTCGGAGGAAAGGGCTACCAGGTCGCGCAAGGCGGTGCGCTGCAGATCCTGGAGAGTACCGACCGCATCCTCCGGCCCTGGGCGGCGACCATTCCCGATTGTCTTGGTGGGCTCCGGCATCAAATCCTCACCTGCAATCCCGGCGAATGCGCTCGATCAGCGTAGATATCTGCGACATGGCTCCGACGACGCTGCGCATCTCCATCTGCAGCGGGATCATGTAGCGTTCCTCGAAGTCCTTGGCGGCGGCGTCATCCCAGGAACTCCGTGTTTCCGCCCAATGCCGCATGAGTTCCTTCATGGCCTTGGCGAGCTGGCCGCCGCCTTCGTAGAGACCCATACCACGAATCCTCCCATGCCGGTGGGCGCCCAGCCGTCAGCAACGTGCCGATCGCGCGTCGCTCCCATCGACGCAATCCAGACGCGATGGTCAAGTCTCCGGAACCTGGCCGCCGCTCTTCGATTCAGGTTCGCCGCCTTCCGGCACTCCCTCCGCCGCAGGCGCGGGTGGGACGATCGGTTCGGGCCCGGGAACGGGTGCCGGACGGGCCATTCCGCCCGAGACCTCATCGGGAGGAACAACCACCGAACCGGTCAGATCGATCTCCGTACCGCCAGTGGCCGGGGCCACCGCCAGGTACGCATCGAGCGTCGCGGCGAGCCGGTCGAGCCGATTGAGGGCCCGCGGGATTTCGGTGCCGATGATGGTCGAGAATCGCTGCACCTGCCCCTTGTACAGCAGGATCTCCTTCTGAAGCTCGCGGCAGTAGCGCTGCACGAATCCCAGCTTGAGGTTGGCCTCCTCCAACCGGGCCTGGGCGATCTTCAGGGCCTTCTCCTCCTCGATGGCCGACCCCTGGCCGCCATCCACATTCCGGGTGAGCTTCTTGATGAGCACGGCCTGCTTGGCCTTGGCCACGGATTCGGTCCGATGGCGAATCTGGCCTTGCCAATACGCCGGCTGCTCCGTCTCCAGCCAATTGAGCACCTTGCCGAGCTCAGAGTCGACGTCGCCGAGGACGGACTTGGCCGTCTCCGAGAACTTGCAGAGCATGACTCGGAAATCCTTGAGGGCATCGATGGACTGAACCCGGGCGGAACTCATAGGCTATCGCTGCTTGAGGTACTCCTCGATCAGGGAGGCCTTTTTTCCAAGGAAGGACACATGCTGCTGAGAGGCTTCGAGAAAGCCGGCCAAAACCTTCATGGTCTGGTCAAAAGCGTCGAAGAACTTCCGATGCTCCTGGTCCCGCCAGCTCCCCTCCAGGCCGTGAAGGCGGGCGTTGAGCCCCCCCATAAGGGTCTGCAACTCGTTGTTGAACCGATTGAGGTCCAGGGCAAACCGCCTCAACTCCGCGGGATCGACATGGGCCTTGGCCATGAACCACTCCCTGCCGGCCGTGTTCTCGGACATTCCGCCGACCCCCTCCAGTATATCTTCTTGCGGCCGGCAGACAACATTCACGCCGGCCCGCCGCCCAGCCGATTTCACCGGCAGAGACCCGCATGACGACGCAGCCACCCATTTCCACGCGCCCGGTCGTCCAACCGGCCATTCGGCCGTTGCGCGACGGCATCATCGTCGGGGCTACGCTGTTCCTCACCGTGGCGATGAGCATTCTCGGACTCTACGCCCGGGCCGTGGACACTTACACGACGGGCATGCGGAACGGCCTGATGCGGCAGGCCGAAGTCGTGGCCTCAACCATCGACGGCGACCTGCACGGCACCTTCTCCGATCCCCGACAGGAGGCCACAGCCGAGTACGAGCGTGCGGTCGCATCCCTGCGGAAAGCACTCCGGAGCATCGAGGAGCTCAGATTCGTTTACACCCTCAGGGTCACCGATGGACAGTGGCGGTTCGTCCTGGACGGTTCACCGCCGGGTGACGCAGATCGCGACGGTGTGGAAGACCATTCATTGATCGGCGACCCCTATGAGAGCCCCGATGCGGAGATGATGACCGCGATGCACGAAAGAAGAGCCACGTGCAACAAGGAGCCAACTGTCGATCGGTGGGGAACGGCGATCAGCAGCTACGCGCCTATCCGCGACTCCGCGGGTCGGGTGGTCGGCATCCTCGGCATGGACTACGGCGCAGAGCGGTACACCCGCGAACTGACCTCCATGTCGCGGACCATGATGTGCGGGCTCCTGCCGTCGCTGCTGGTGAGTATCGCGGCCGGCGTGGGGACCTTCGTATTGCGGGCCAAGGCCGCCCGCTCGGAGGCCCGCCGCCGCACGGCCGAGGACAGCCTTCGGCTGACTCAGACCTCGGTAGACCGGGCATCGGAGGCGGTCTACTGGATCAGCCCGGAGGGCCGGATGGTCTATGCCAACGAGACGGCCTGTCGATCGCTGGGTTACTCGCGCGAGGAGCTTCTGTCTTTCTACATCTGGGACATCAACCCGGTCTACGTGGGCGGTGAGTGGCTCAAGCTCTGGCAGAAACTCAGGAGACAAGGCTCGCTCCTGTACGAAGGACATCATCAGCGCAAGGACGGTCGGGCCATCCCGGTCGAGATCTCCGCCGATCACGTCGAATTCAACGGCCAGGAGTTCGACTTCGCCACGGTGCGCGACATCACCGAGAGGAAGAGAGTCGAGGCGGAGATGAAGGCCAGGACCTCGGCCCTCAAGGCGGCCAACTATGAACTAGAGGCCCAGAAGGAGCAACTTCGGGCTCAACAGGAACAGCTGGAGATCTACAACTCCGAACTCCAGCAAGCCATGAAAGCGGTCGAGAACGCCAACTCTGCCAAGAGTGCCTTTCTGGCCAACATGAGCCACGAGATCCGTACCCCGCTGACCGCCATTCTCGGTTACACTGAGCTGCTCGCGGAGCCGCTCGCGAACGAAGGCGAGCGGATCGACTATCTGTCAACGATCCGGCGCAACGGCGAACACCTGCTGAGCCTGATCAATGACATCCTGGATCTCTCGAAGATCGAGGCGGGCAAGATGACCATCGAACGCGTGCTCTGCTCGCTGCCCGGGGCCATTCAAGAGGTGGTCAACCTCATGCGCATGCGGGCCGAGGAAAAGGGCCTGAGCCTGAGGGTCAACTGCGATACGCCGATTCCGGAATGCATCCGGTCGGATCCCGTTCGACTCCGTCAGATCCTGGTCAATCTGGTGGGCAACGCGATCAAGTTCACCGACCAGGGCAGCGTTCGGATCAGAGTCGGACTGGAGGACGCCGATAGCCCGGGCGTCCGGGTCCGCATCCGCGTCACTGACACCGGAATCGGCATGACTCCTGCGCAGTTGGGCCGCCTGTTCCGCCCCTTCACCCAGGCGGACGTCTCAACCACCCGGCGGTTCGGCGGCACGGGTCTGGGGTTGACCATTTCCAAGCGACTCGCCGAGGCGCTCGGCGGCAGCCTCGAGGCTGAGAGTGTGGAGGGACAAGGAAGCACTTTCATCCTCGACATCGACCCTGGCTCGCTGGCCGGGGCTCACATGCTCCAGTCCGTCGAAGGCATCGTGCCGCCCGCGAAGGCGGCCCTGCCGGCCCCCAGCCAGACCGCTCCGGTGCGGGCGAAGGTCCTCCTGGCCGAGGACGGCTGCGACAACCAGAGGCTGATCTCGGTCATTCTCCACAAAGCAGGGATGTCCGTCGACGTCGCCGAGAACGGACGCATCGCCTGCCAGATGGCCCTGCAGGCCATGGCCGGCGGCGCGTCCTACGACGCCATCCTCATGGATATGCAGATGCCCGAGATGGACGGCTGCGAGGCGACCCGCGAATTGCGTCAGAGAGGCTACACCCGGCCGATCATCGCCCTGACCGCCAACGTGATGAAACAGGACCGCAAACGGTGCATGGACGCCGGCTGTAACGACTTTGCCACCAAACCGATCGACCGCGAGGCCCTGATCGAAGCGGTCCGACGGCACATCCCTTCCCCAGCAGCCATACCCGTCCGCGACACCGAGACCGGACGCGCTGCGGTGGAACGTTAAAGCAGGTGCCCTCGGATGACCATCACCGACCGCTTCTCCGGGCCCGGGACGGGACAGGTGATATGAGTGTATCTCCTGGGGTTGTTGACTGTACGTCCAGAGGGGACATGCCCCCCAGTTGAAGCTGCCGTTCCGCAAGCGGATGAAATGGGCCACCGACGCCGTTCGGCAGGCCAGGGTCAGCCATAAGCGTCCAGTACTCCGCCGCCTGGAGAAGCTCCCGGTGGCATCAAATCGGTCAGTTTGAGTCAAGAAGACGGCCTGCCATATAGAGGCAATAAGGGTTATGGGCCCGGAGGGACTCGAACCCACGACCAAGCGATTATGAGTCGCCTGCTCTAACCACTGAGCTACGGGCCCCGGTGGCCAGATAGCCTACGCGGTCGCCAGTTCTTCGGCAAGCCGAGGGAGGTATCGAGCGACGCTTGGATGCTCAAGGGGACGACACTTCATGCCTCGACCCCGGACAGCCCCCGACTCGGGTCTCGCGGTGGATGACGAAGTTGACCCGATCAGGACAGCTGCTTCGCCGGAAGCTCCAGAATCACCCCCCCCTGCGGTAGACCTTCTCCGGCGAAGTGACCACGAACGGTTCGGCGGTAGCTGTGAATCACGGCGAGCACTCTCTACCCTCGGGTCGATGATGATTTGACTCCTATCGTCCCCAATCGCTCCAGCTGTGGTGGCCGGGAGTCTCCCGGGAACTATCCAATCCGATCAGTGTCTAATCCACTGTCGCCATCGCTTAGGCGGTGGTAAAGTCCGGTGCGCACGGATGTCCGTGCCCGAGAGGCGGTTACATATGATCATGTCAAATCGACGGTTATGGCGATCGGGTTGGAGGCGGGCAGGTATCGGACTGGTCGTGGCCGCGGCCGCGGCGGTCCTGGGTGTGGCCGGCTTCTCCCGTGGCGAAGGCGACGAGGCCTCTTCGGCCGTCAAGGCCCTCAAGAAAGCCGACGGCTTGGTCAAGGACAAGAACTGGGCTGAGGCTCGAGTTGCCTACGACAAGGTCCGAGTTGGGGCCAAGGACTGGTCATCGCCGGACGTTCGGTCGGCCGTCGAAGGAGCCGTGGCCTGCTCGCTTCAGCTCCAGCAATGGGACGATGCCCTGGAGCGGGCCCAGGAGTACATTGCCCGCACTCCGGGGACGCTGGCCGAGGCGATCGGCGAGCGTTTCCTGGCCGGTCTGTACATACGCGTCCCGCACCATGGCACCAAGCAAGGAGGTCGGCTCCTCCGCGGTCAGTACACCCAAGGCGTTCGTGTCTCCACCTGGAACAAGGACCGCAGAGCGGCCATCGCTCATTACGAGCGAGCCCGCGAACTGCTCATCAAGCTGGCCCAGGCACCGGCTGCTCGGCCGGCCGACGTGGACGGTCCTAAGGCGACCAAGTCCGAGCGGATTGGCGTGGCCTTTGATCTGGCGGGCGTGCTCGCCCGCCGCAATGAGTACCAATATGGTTCGAGCGGCTGGTGCTACTGGTGGTGGGATTCCGGCTTGGCTGACGAGGAGGACTCCGAGGCGGTCGAGGAGGCCGACTACGAGGAACCGCGCTGGGGATGGCGCCGGAATCCCAGCGATCAGAAGCCACCCACCGGCATCCCTGTCGGACCAGACGGCAAGCCCCAGTTCATTGTCGCGCCGAGGGAATACTCTCCCCGGCTGGGCGATGGTCCGAAGATCCGCTTCCTGCTCGAGGAAGTGCGGCAAATCGACGACTCCGAAAAGAAGAACGACGCTGCGACCGCGCTCATGCGCTGGGCGATGATCGCCCGCACGCTGTATGGCCCTGAGAGTGCCCAGGGCAACGCCAAGGAACCGGTCAAGAAGGTCTGGGAGTTGGCGGATGATGAGGCCCTGACCATGGTCGGTGGCCGGGTAGGCGTGGTCACGTTGCCGCCGTCGGAGAGCCCCATCGCGTGCCTGCGAACGCTGGACGAGGTGTATCCCCAGAGCGACGTACGGCCAGAGGCTCACTATGCCCTGGCCATGTACTACCAGACCCGCCAGCAGTTCCCCAAGGCCGTGGGGGAGTATGAGGCCCTGATCAAGCTGTATCCCAACCACGATCGCAAGGCTGACGCCGAAACGCAGATCGCCCGCATCAAGCGGCCGGAGGCGATTCTCTCCCCGACTGGCATCTTCCTGCCGGACGACCGGGCGAAGCTGAGCTTCACCTACCGCAACACCGACCAGATTGACTTCGTCGCCTACGCATTCGATCTCGAGAAGTATGTCCGCGATCGAATGGAGAAAACCGACGAGCAATGGTGGAATTACCGCAACATCCACTGGGACTTGTTCAGTAACGAACACTTCAAGTGGAAGAGCTACAAGAAAGGAGAGGTTGCCCGCTGGGTCGAGAGCGTTCCGCGGCCGGAGGGCAACCGCGTGGCCGAGAGCGCCTCGTTGTCTCCGCTGACCAAGCCGGGAGCCTACATCGTCGAGGCTCGACCGAACGGCCCGGCCAACGATGACGGCGTGAGTCGCGCGCTGCTGCTGGTGACCGATATCGCCATCGTGCAGAAGAACCTGCCCGGTGGCGGGTTGATCTGGGTGGTCGACGCGCGCACGGGCCAGCCTTTGGCCGACAAGGCGGTGCGCATCTACGAGCACTGGAGCAGGTACGACGACAACAAGAAGAAGCACGTGACGCACTACAGGAGCTCGGTCGAGACCACGGACAAGAACGGCGCCATCGAGTACAAGCGCGGACGGACCGAACAATGGTCACAGGTGGATGCGATCGTTCTCGGCGAAGGCGGCCGGATGGCCTTCTCCTTCTTCCAGAACTGGAACGAGAACGATCCGGCCGCGCACCATCGAGAGGGCGGCCCGCGCATCTACGTTGTCACCGACCGTCCGGTCTACCGCCCCGGCTCGACCATCCGGTACCGCATCTGGTGCCGAGATCTGCAGGACCGCGTCTATCAAACGCCGCACGCCAGGCAGAGGACCCACATTGTGGTTTACGATCCAAAGAACAACCCTTGCCAGACGCTCGATCTCGAGACGGATGAGAACGGCTGCGTCTCCGGTGAGTTCACCCTGGGCGTCGAGCCGCCGCTGGGCGTCTACCGCATCCAGGTGAACGGCAACGGACCCGGCTCCCGGGCGGTGGGCGGTGGCTTCTTCCGAGCCGAGGAGTATAAGAAGCCCGAGTTCGAGGTCACCGTCAAGCCGGCCAAGACTCAGGCTCGGCTCGGCGAGAAGGTCAAAGCCCGCATCGAGGCTCGGTACTACTTTGGTGCGCCGGTCGCCAAAGGCAAGGTGACCTACAAGGTCTTCCGCGAAAACTACCAGCATGTCTACTGGGGGGCCGCCGAATATGACTGGCTCTACGGCAAAGGCTATGGACGGTACTACTATCCGTACGCCTGGTTCCCATGGTGGGGGCGGTGGGGCTGTTTCATCTGCTGTGAGTGGGGCTGGCCGTACTACGGTCCCTACGGGTATGGCTACGGCGACGATCAGGGCTGGCGGCGCCGATACGAGACCGACACGCGTAAGGCATTACGCGATCTGGTGGCCCAAGGCACGGCCGAGTTGAAGGACGACGGCTCGTACGAAATCGAGGTCGATACCGCCAAGGCCAAGGAGGAACTCGGTGACCGCGATCACCGCTACACCGTCGAGGCCGAAGTCCGCGATGCCAGCCGCCGGACCATCGAGGGTTCGGGCAGCGTCATCGTGACTCGTCAGGCCTTCTACGCGTTCGTCGAAACCAATGCGGGATGGTATCAGCCGCAGAACGAAGCCTTCATCGAAATTCGCACCCTTACCCCGGACAACGTGCCTGTGGCCGTGAAGGGCGAAGCGATCGTCTATCACATCACCTACGGTGGGGCCGATCATGATGCGGTGCAGGAGGAGGAACTCAAACGCTGGTCCGCCGAGACCGACGCCGATGGCCGGTTGTCGTTCCGATATCCCATCCCGAGACCCGGCCAGTATCGGGTGGCCTTTAAGACCAAGGACAGCTGGAACGAAGAGGTCCTGGGCAATGCGGTGTTCTGGGCCTGGGGACCGACCTTCGACGGCCGTGTCTACCGGTTTAACGATCTGGAGATCATTGCCGACAAGCGGACGTACAAGATCGGCGAGGTCGCCCATCTGCTGGTCAACGTCGCCCAGAACAACAGCCGCATGCTGTTCAGTGACGACGCCAGCATGGGCACGCTCCGCAACTATCGGTTCATCGACATCCCCTCCCGGACCATGGTGATCGACATCCCCATCGGGGACAAGCAGGTGCCTGACTTCTTCGTCGAGGCCACGCTGGTTCGCGATGGGCGGGTACACACCGAATCGCGCGAGATCTTCGTGCCTCCGGTCAACGGCCTGCTGAACGTGACTGTCAAGACGGACAGACCGACCTACAAGCCCGGTGAGAAGGGCAAGGTCGAGGTCGCGGTCACCGACCTGAACGGCGAGCCGGTGTGCGGACAAGTGACGCTGACCGCGTTCGACGAGGCCGTTACCTACATCCAGGACGAGTACGGCCCGAGCCCGAAGGTCTTCTTCCACGGCCAGAAGCGACAGCACAGCCCATACGTCGATTCCTCGCTGAGTGAGACCTTCCAGGCTCAAGGGACCTTTGACCGTCCCGAGCAGTGGATTCACAATCCCAAGCAGCAACCCATGGGATGGCAGGGCTGGTGGGACCTCGAGTCGCTCGGTCTCGCCTATGACGGCGAGGCCAAGCAGGATCGTTTCGGCGGCTCGGGCGGCGCGGCAGGCAGATTGGCCGGCAGAGCCAAGGCATCTCGAAGTCTCTACTCCGGGTCTGGCCGAGAGGAGGCCATGGACAAGTCCCTTGCTTCTCCCGCTGTCCCAACTTCGGCCGCGCCTATGGCAGGAATATCTGGCGATCTCTTGTCTGCCCAGGTCAGCGAGTCGGGTGCAGACTTCGACGGTATAACCGACAACCGTAAACCACCTGGCCAGGGGCAATTGGTCGAGGCGGAGGTTCGCACACTCTTCGCCGATACCGCCCTGTGGATGCCAGCCATGTCTCTGGATGACCATGGCAAGGGCACAACCGAGTTCACCTTCCCGCAGTCGCTGACGACC
Source organism: Phycisphaerae bacterium (assembly GCA_018003015.1). NCBI lineage: Bacteria > Pseudomonadati > Planctomycetota > Phycisphaerae > Phycisphaerae bacterium. The sequence continues at coordinate 25,791 of JAGNEZ010000038.1, forward strand.
TGGCGGGTCCACGGTTACGCCCTCACCCAGAGTACGCAGGTGGGCGACAGCACCGCCAAGGCGGTCACGACCAAGAACCTCCTGGTCCGTCTGCAGGCCCCGCGGTTCTTCGTGGAGCGCGACGAGGTCGTACTCTCGGCCAATGTTCACAACTACCTCAAGGCCGCCAAGAGAGTCTCCGCCGAGCTGATCGTGCCGGCCGAGTTGTTCGGCTCGCTCGGCGAGCCCCCGCCCGGCTCCAAACCCGACGCCGAAGGGAATCTGCACCTGGCCGCCCAGGCTGAAGTGGCCGCCGGCGGCGAGCATCGCTTCGACTGGCCGGTCAAGGTCCTCAAGCAGGGACTGGCGAAGATTACCGTCAAGGCCCTGACCGACGAGGAAAGCGACGCCATGCGGATGGCCTTTCCCGTTCTGGTTCACGGGATCAACAAGACCGTTGCGCAGAGTGGTTCCTACCGCGTGCCTCAGGAAGGCGAGCGTACGATCAAGATTGACCTGCCCGAGCAGATCGACCCGGAGCAGACCCGACTCGAGGTGACCCTCTCACCCAGTTTGGCCGGGGTGATGATCGATGCCCTGCCTTACCTGATTGGCTACCCCTATGGCTGCGTCGAGCAGACCATGAGCCGATTCTACCCAACCGTGCTGGTAGCCGACACGCTCAAGAAGATGGGCACCAACCTGGAGGCAATCGGCAAGCAGCGCAAGCAGATGAACGAGGGTGATCTCCAGAACCGCTTCGGCCGCTACGACCACTGCCCGGTCTTCGACTCACAGGAGATGGACCACATGGTCAAGGCCGGCCTGCAGCGGCTGTATGACTTCCAGCGGCCCGACGGCGGCTGGGGCTGGTGGCGGGAGGATGATTCCTCGCCATTCCAAACGGCCTATGTCCTTCAGGGTCTGCACGCCGCCCGGCAGGCGGGGATCAACGTGGACGGCGGCTGCTACGAACGCGGGGTGAACTACCTGCAGGGCACCATCAGCCACGAACTCACCAAGCCCAAGGACGAACGCCGGATCGGCGATCTGCAGACCCAGGCCTACGTGGCCTACATCCTCTCGCTGGAGAACCGCTTGGCCAAAGGCGATCTCAAAAAGTGGCTGGATGGCCTGTACAAGAGCCGTGGCGACTTGAACAACTACGGCCGCTCGCTGCTCGCCCTGGCCATGCACAATATGAAGCGCGACGACGAAGCCAGGATGCTCCTCCGCAACGTGCTCCAGTTCGTCGAGCGCGACGACTCCAACGAGACTGCCTGGGTGCGCACGCCCCAGAGCCACTGGTGGTTCTGGTGGAACAACGACATCGAGACCAATGCTTGGGCCCTCAAGGCCATGGTCGTCATCGACCCGAAGGACGACCTGGCCCCGCGCCTGGTCAAGTGGCTGCTCAACAATCGCCGCAACGGCTACTACTGGCGCAGTACTCGCGACACCGCCCAGGTCATCGCCGCCATGACCGACTACATGGCCGCCACAGGCGAGTCCTCCCCTGAATACGCCCTGGTGTTGAGCTTCGACGGCCAGCCGATCAGGGAGATCATTCTCACCAAGGACAACTTCTTCACCTTCGACAACCGACTGGCGCTCTACGGCCTGCAGGTCAAACCCGGCGCCCACACCGTCACCCTGGCCAAGAAGGGGCCGGGCGCCCTGTACTACTCCTGCTACCTGAGCTACTTCACCAAGGAGGAGGACATCAAGGGGGCGGGCAACGAGATCTTCATCGAACGGCAGTATTTCAAACTGGTCCCCAAGACGGAGACCGCCAGACTCCCCGACCCCGGCGCGGCTCATACCCCGCCGGCCAACCAGCCCGATCCACTGGATACCACCGGGCGTTCGGAAACGCGTGCGGGTTGGACCCGTATCCCGCTCAAGACCGGCGATGCCGTGGCCTCGGGCGACCAGGTGGAGGTCGTGCTGACCATTACTTCCAAGAACGTCTATGATTACCTGGTCTTCGAGGACATGAAACCGGCCGGCTGTGAACCGGTGGAGCTCCGCAGCGGCGGACGTTGGGCCGGCGGCCTGTGCGCCAACCTCGAACTCCGCGACGAGAAGGTGTGCTTCTTCATCGGCCTGCTTGAGCAGGGTGAGCACATCCTCCGGTACAGGCTCAGGGCGGAGACACCGGGTTCGTTCCACGTTCTGCCTGCGTCCGGGCACGCCATGTACGCCCCGGAGGTCAAGGCAATCAGCGACGAGATACGCCTCGGCGTGCGGGAGTGACCGGTGTGCAACGGCCGAGGACCCGAACGGCTCAAGAACCGCGGTCGGCTATTCGGAGGAACCCGGCTGTTCAGCTTTCCGGGGAAGGGCCTGCTGGACCACGCCGAGGAGGTCTTCCACGCCGAACGGTTTCTCGAGAATGTGAAAATCGGCTGACTTCAGATGCACCTGCAGATCGTCCGCCGAGTAGCCGGTCATCATGATGACGCGCAGCCTGGGATCCGCTTGGCACAAGGTCTCGGCCACGCGCAGTCCCGAGGTTCCTTCGGTCAGTCGCCAGTCGGCGACGAGGACGTCCGGACGGCACGAGTGTCCGACATCGATTGCCTCCCGGCCGCTGCGCGCGGTCCATACCTCATGGCCCTCGGCGGTGAGGATCATTGAGAGTTGGGTGCGATACGTCTCCTCGTCGTCGACAATCAGTAGCTTGGCCACGGTTGCCCCCTGAAGTCCCGCTCTAACCCTCGATTATCCCATGAACTCGGCCCGGTGAGCAAGGGGTTCATGGCGGCGCAGGATGCGGAGAAGAGGGCGGTGGGTGGGGTACGCGCGTCCCCTCGGAGCGCTCTTCAGGTCATGACACAACTCATTCTTGGATCGGCACTTGGGTAGTCCTGCATCGGCCTTGACTGCTCCGCGGTCAGGCCTTCCGGATGGGGCCGGAATCGTCGGTTCTTGTGTCGGCCATTGGAAATGCGTAGAATATAATGGAATTGCGTGTCACGGAGAACGGAGGGACAGCGATGCAGCAGCACACCGCCCAGGTCCTGACAGCCTGTGTCTGGCTGGCCGGCGGCTTGGGTTGCCTGGTCTCGGTATCCGCGGGGGCGACCGTCGATCTGGATGTCACCTACATCGAGCGCCTGCCGCGCTACGAGTACAGCGCGCCCAAGCAGAATCCCGACCCGGGTGAAACGGTCACTTTTGAGGGGCACGTCAAGTGCTGGGACGGAGCGGTTTCCTCGGTCGCCTATTCCTGGCAGATCGACGGGATCACCGTGGATCAAGGATACCTGGCCGACCTCGCCGCCGATGAGGAGCGGGTGGTCACGCAACAGTGGGTCTGGCAGCCGGGAGACCACTGGGTCAGGCTGATCGTGGATCCGGACAATGCGGTGGGGGAGGTCAGCGAGGCGAACAATGCCCGTGAAGACCGCGTCAACGCCATCATCGCCGGTTTCTGGGTAGAGCGATCCAGTTATGATTACTTCCATGAGCACCAGAAGGAGCTGGGTACCGGATCGAACTCGTGGGAGGACTGGATCCAGCGGCAGATGGGCAAACAGAATCAGCTCTACGCGGAAGCCGTCTGGCCGATCTCGCCGCAAGGTGTGCTGGACCGCGTTCGGATCGACAAGATCGTTGTCGTGCCTGACGGGGCCTTGCCCCTGGCGGGAGGGCTGGCGACCAATCATCCGGATCTCCGGGACCGCACCGTCGATCTCATGTGGGGTTTTCCCGCCAGCCAGCTTCCGCCGAACAGCACGTACTACGCGGATCACACCACCGTTTCCGAGAACAATCCATTCCACATCGAGCAGTCCCTGATCCATGAGCTGGGTCACGCCCGCTATCTGATCGACAGTTATGGTTTCGACGTGCACAACACCGCGGCTCACGGCGGGTACGATGCAGTGCAGATCTGGGAAGGCGACACTTACGTTGGCGGCAGCCGCTACATGCCTTTCCTGGCCTTCGATGAAGTCCTGCACTACAACCAGAACGGCGGTGTGATGAGTGGCCCCTACGGCTTCCACTGGTCACCCTACGAGGCCGGGGCCCTGAACCTCATCGCCGGCCGGCGAGCCCGCTGCGGCAACTACAACGCGCCATGCAACATCGGCGAGTACCTTCAGAATCTGCCGACGAACAACCATCTGCGGCTCATCGACGCCGCCGGTAAGCCGCTGGGTGGAGCGGACGTCAGGGTCTATCGAGCCGCTGGCGGCCAAGGCTGGTACGGGAAGACGTATGACAACACGCCCGACCTGCTGTTTGTGGCCGACCAGGACGGTTACGCCCACATGGCGCGAAATCCATTCGCGGATGGCCCTCTCCAGCATACCTACGGCATCGCCAATACGGTCATGATTCTCCGCATTCAACACACCTGGAAGGTCTGGTACCGCTTCGTCGAGGCTGCGGATTTCAACATGGAGTACTGGCTAGGCAACACCCAGGACGCATACTACACGATTCAACTGACTCTGCCGGCCTACGACTCCGATCTGGACGCCCTGCCCGACGACTGGGAGACGTATTACTTTGGCGACCTGTCGCACAACGCCACGGGCGACGAGGACACGGACAACCTGAGCAATGCCGAGGAAGTTCAGGCCGGCAGCAACCCCACTAAACAGGATACCGACAGTGATGGCTGGATCGACGGCTACGAAGTGAACGTCAGCAAGACCGACCCCGCCCTGGCTGACACCGACGGCGACGGGGTCCTCGACAGCGGCGACAACTGTCCACTGGTGGTCAACCCCGGCCAGGAAGACGGTGACCGCGATGGTCTCGGTGATGTCTGCGACAACTCGTTCAGCGCGGCGGACTTCGATAGAGATGGCGACGTCGACATGGACGATTTCGCCCACCTGCAGTCCTGCTTGAGCAGGACTGTGGGGCAATTGCCCGCCGGGTGCGAGGACGCCAACCTCGATCATGATCCCCATCCGTACGTGGACAAGGACGACATGGCGGTTTTCAACACCTGTATGACCGGCCCCTCTGTTCCAGCAGACTCCGACTGTGGCCATTGAGGGCGAATCGCCGCGCGACGATGTACGACCCGTCGTCGCCGGAACGGCCGCCGCTTCGCGGGCCCCTTCGTGGCGGGGTCATGACGCCCCGGCGCTTTCCGGCCGGGCGAGATCAGTTCGCGCAGTCGGAGTTGGCCGGCAGTCCCGCCCCGCTCATGCATCGGAGAAAGACCTCCAGGTCGGCCGCATCGACATAGGGGTGCGGGTCGCGGTCGAGGTTGGCCCCGGTGCACTCGGTCGGGAGACTGGTCTGGCCTACGGCGGTCAGGCAGGCCTGCAGGTGGGCGAAATCGTCCATGTCGACATCACCGTCTAGGTCGAAGTCGCCGGGGACGGCCACGATCTCCTCGCACTCATCGGGAATGCCGCTGTGATTGATGTCTTTGCTGGATCCGGCGGCGATGTCGCATTCGTCGGGCAGGCCGTTGTGGTTGCAGTCCTCGCTTGTGCCGCCAATGATGTCCTGATCGTCGGGCGTGCCGTTCCCGTTGCAGTCGCCCGCCTGGACCACGCCCCAGACTTCCACGTCGTCGATGTTCCAGCCGCAGTAGCGGCGGGTCTTGTCGGTCGTGCCCATCGTCCATCGGAGACTGACCGTCGGCTGATGGTCGGCGAAAGCGGAGATGTCGAGTGCCTGGAAGGACCAGCCAGCGTCGACAACCTCTTGAGACGGGTTCTGCCAGACGGTCACCCAGTTGGCGCCGTCGCTGCTGACCCGGACAGAGGCGTGGTCATAGCGGTTCTGCTCGACGCCGAGCCACCGCCAGAAACGCAGCGTGACCTGGCTCAGGTGACTGCAGTTGAGCACCGTCGTGGTCAGGTGTTGCTCGGCCAGGCCGCTTTCGTAGTCGCCGGCCAGGTTGTAGCCGTACACGTTGCCGCCGGTATACCCCGCGGTCGGATCTCTCGTTCCGTATTCCCCGCCGGCTCCCAGGGGAGTGCCGAAACCCCACAAGCCTTCGACGTTCCAACCCGGATCGCTGTCCATCGGGAACACGTAGACCGGTTCCGGTCCGCCCACATTGATCGACACGGTCGCCGGGGCCGAGTCTTCGCCGTCATTGACGGTGAACTGGAAGGAGTCCGTCCCAGCGTAACCGATCGCCGGCAGGTACTGGACGATCTGGCCGTTGCCGGCCAGATGATAGGGTGCTGTCTGGATGACCCCGCCGAGCGGATCCCTGAGACTGCCCTGGGCGGGTAAGGAAGTGATTGCATAGGTGAGTGCGTTGTCGCGCGGCGAACTGCCCGTGAGGGTGATGGCGACCGCGGTATGGACGCGGGTCTGCGCGCTCATTTCGTTGGCCACGGGCGGGGCAATCGTCCCGAGGAGGACGACGCGGTTGGAGCCGTCCACCGCGTAGCAGGCGAGCATGTTGGGCCGCGCGGCGAAGGCGACGTCCACCGGGCGGCTGAGAACGGTGCTGCCCGCATAAACGCCGGCCGGCTGGGTGTAGGTGGCCGTGGTCAGCCAGGAGTCGCCGGATTCGCTCAGCTGAAGAACCTTGCCAAGCCGGGCATCCGTCACCAGGAGCATGACGGTCCCAGTGGCGGGATGCTCGGCACTGGCCAAACCCATCTCGGTGACGTCGGTTGCATCCCCGACGGGGATACTCACCGGGTAACCGGGCTCGATGGTGAGAGTCGTGCCGTCAAAGCTGAACAGGAAGAGCTTGGACATCCCACTTGAGCGGCGATCGAGCATGAAGAACCTGTCCGACGCCACGGGATGAGTGGCGATCGCCGCCGGTCGCGCAGTACTGTCGGCCGACTGCCAGATCCCGGCCGGGGCCGTCTCGGCGGTCCACACGACCACGCGCCGGTTCCCGGTATCGGCGATGACAATGTACTCGTTACCACCGAACAGGATCGTGTCCAGGCCCCGGGCGTTACTCAACTCCCGCAGGGCCGCATTGGTGCCCGGTCGACCCGCCAGCCGCGAGCCGCCGAAGCTCAGGCTCGTCGAACCGGCGGCGAAAACGGCGGCGTCGGTGATGATCAGGTCTTCGGTTATTTGTGTAACCCGGGCGGAAGCAGCGGGCCCGTCGACCTGATCGCCTGGTTGATATCGTACGGCATCCTGGACGCTGTGACATTGGATCAGAAAGGGGGATGACGTGGTGAAGGCCTTCGCGCTGAGGGTGGCAATGTCGTTGCGGACATCATAGCCGAAGCTGGGCGCGGTGGGGGGATTGACCACGTCGAATCGGTAGTCGGGCTCCATGTCGGAGAAGGCGAGCGTGGCATAGTACTTGCCGTCCACAAGCCGCGAGGGAACCACCTTGTTGGCGGTGTGGCCGAACCGGAAGTGATAGAACAACTCCTGGTGGGGTGTCGTCCCGTCGAGGACCTGACACATGGGGTTCGCGATCCCCGCGTTGGCGGCCAGGAGCAGCCTGCCGTCTTTGCGGCCGGTGATGCCGCGCGCTCCACTGATGCCGGTGACCTGGACCATGCGAGGCAGGCTCTCGCCACTGCCGGTCACCTGGGTCACTTCATACGTTGCCCGGAAGCGGTTCGATCCGTAACTGTCGGCGGCGGCCATGTTTTGTGCAACGGTCAGGTTCTGGCCGGACGAGACGTACTCGCCGACCTGCGTACGGATGTAGGCCGGCTCCCACCGCCGGTAGATGCGATACGTAGCCGGGGAGGCCCCGGCGATGCCGAGGCTCACACTGTGTCCCTGGACGGCGGCTGTGAGCGTGAAGGCAGGTGCGGTTGCGCCCGGCTTGTAGTGGGTGTGGAAGTCCCAAGTCCAGGAGGCCTCGTCTGTCCAGGAGTGGCCCATGCGCGTGTGCTGACTGTGGGCCGCAGTCTCGCCGGTGCCGAGGATGGCACAGTCCTGATAATCACTGCCGATCTTGACCGTGTAGATCTGTGTGCCGGTCTGGGCGCCGACGCCTCCGCTGGTCGGCGGCGAGTAGTAGTGCTTGCGTCCGAAAGCGTCCGTGGTCGCCGGTCCCAGCCATGCCGTGGTCTCCCACCGGCCGTCGGCATCGGTGAGCCCGGTGGCGGCGGCGACGGTATTGCGTTCAGGCCAGAGTGTGATTTCGGCGCCGGGCACGGGGTCGCCGTCGCGATCAAGCACCCGCACAAACGTGCGGGCTGGGGCCAGCGTCCACCAGGCATCGATGCTCTTGTTGCGCACGCCCACGAGGGCTCGTCTCATCATCTCGCAGGCCGGCCAGGAAATGCGCGTATGACCCGAGCCGTAGCTGTCCGGCGGCCACATCCAGGTGCGGATCTGCACGGGCGTGCCGTCGGCCATGGTGGCCCCGCCGGTGAACACCGGGGACACGTAGTACTGGTACAGGTCGCCAACGGGATGGAAGAGGTGCCCCGTTTCGTGCAGTTCCGCGCCACCGTCGCCCCAGTTGAATCGCTCCCATCCCTGGTAGACACCCCACCAGCCGTCGAGCTCCCGCCAGCCCTCGTATTTGCTCTGCACCGCCTGCCAGGCGGCGTCGCGATCGGCCGCATCGTCGGGCCAGCCGAATTCGTAGCTGTCGAACCACAGACGCTGCAGGACGTCCTGGCCGTCCTGGGTCTGCGATCGCTCCCACATGCACTGGACGGCGTCGGCGAGTTTGCGGCAGAGGTACTCCTTGCTCGGTGGGTCGCCCAGAACAGTGGGCTGCCGATCGGCCAGCGCGGCCTGATTGCGGAGGATGGGGTGGAAGGTGAGACCGTGCAGGGCCATCTCGTAGCGATTGTCCCGCCCATTGGCGTCGCCGTCGCACTCGATGACCGCGACGACCCACCGTTCTCCGACTGTCTCGACGTTGACCTTCTGCCAGGTGGCGCCGGTGCTCGCGGGAACAAGACTGTAGGGCCAGGGGAAACTGACCGCACGAGTCACGTAGGTGGGGCTGTTGCTGTTGTACGCCGGCAGGCTCTCGGTGAGCACCTCGTCGAAATCAGGGGTATCACATGTGCCCGGGTCGGTGTCTGCGTTGCGGTTCGGGCGGTTGTACCAGACCTTCAGCCGCACGCCGCTGGCCGGAACGGCGATCGCGCCGGTGTTATGGATGTTGATGGTGTAGGTGACGGTCTGTCCGTTTGCCGGCCAGCCGTAGGGACCGCAGGCGTCCTTGGTCGGGCTGCGATGAGCGAAGGCGATTGCGGCATCCCCCGCCGTGGCCATGCTCTGTCGGGCGTTGAGGTCGGTGTCGATGTAACCGAACAGGCGCCCGGCAGCGATGGCGGGGCGGCCGTCGGCAGTGGTCTCCAACCGGCCGGTCATCACCACCAGGCTGGAAGACCCTCCATTACCGGGCAGCCACTGACCGGAAAGCGCCTTGCCGTTGTACTCGACCCCCGGCTTGTAGTTCTGCCCGGGCTTGGCCGGAGCCGCTCTCAGCTGGAAACTCCCAGCCGCGGACGCGAGCGTCAGAACATCGAAGCCGTCCTTTTCATAGTCCGCCGCCGTCAGGCCGTTCACCTGCAACCCAGGCAGATCAGTGGCCGCATCGGCGACCAGCGTGCTGAAACTGTTGGCGGTCGTCTGGTAGGAATAGAAGACCAGCCGAGTCTGGCCGCCTTCGGCGAATGCCAGCGAGAGGAAATCGGTGTCTTCGTTCCAGAAATCGCCGCAGGCCAAGCCCAGGTACGTGCCGCTGATGCTTGGGAGGCTTGACTCAGCGGTCTTGGTCCAACTGACGCCGTTGACCGAGGCGGGGGGGGTGAGGATGACGATGCGGATGGTCGAGCCGTTCTGCATGGCCACGAGGAGTTGGTCCTTGCCCGATCGCCTGAGGTTGCCGGCCGTCGCGCCGAGGAACGTGCCGGTCACCGGGATGGCGGTGCTGGTGCTCTTGAGTGCCCATGGCCGGGTGCTGAAGCACTCGGGAGGCTCGTAGACCTTCACGGTCAGGTTGCCGCCGGACACGCTGACGGTCGCCAGGTACTCCTTGCCGAAGCTGGCGGGCCAGAAGTCGCCGACCGCGAGGCCGCCGCCGGCGACGTCCACCAGCACGGTACTCCGGTCAAGCCAGCGCGAAGGCCAAGTGTCATTCTTGGCGTGGAGCGGCGGCTCGTAGACCACGAGCCTCCGAGTTCCCTCGCTGTCCTCGATCGCGGCCAGGTAGGAGAACCCGAAACCCCAGTGCTGGGGTCCGGCCCAAACCGGGTTGACCAGAGCCAAGACCATCGTGGCGACAACAACGTTGATCCTGCGCATCGAGTCCGCTCCCCCGAGTTCATTTCGCCGTTCGTGCCCCGGATCGATCAGTTCCCTTTGGCATCGAGAAACGAGGTCCACGGCGGCAGCGCGCAGCCCTCGCCACCTCGCTGCTTATCGGCGCGGACGGCTCATTGGCAGTCCGGCGAGATCGGCTGCAGCGGGTTGCGGCTCAGACACCGCTGAAAAGAGCCGAAATCGGCCTGGTCCACATCGCCGTCCTGATCGTAGTCGGCCGCTCGGCAGTCGAAGAACTGGTCGCTGACCAGAATCGTGCCAAACGGAATGGTCGGACCGGAGAAACACGGCGTGAAGTAAAGCTCCAGGTCGTCTCTGTTGACGTGTCCGTCGAAGTTCAGGTCGAAGCTGGTACCCTGCAGCGACATGACCCATAGGGTGGTGTTGTACGGGCTGGTCGGTTCGCCGCCCTGCTTGATGTACACCCTGCCCTTGTGGGTGGCGGCGCTGGTGCCACTACCGGTCGCGGCAGGCAGCACACCGGTCGTGAACTGCTTGCTGGCAATGTCGTAGATTGTGAAGGAGGAGCTGGGGTCCGGTCCAAAACCCTCCTGGTTGCCGTTGGCTCGGCCGGCGACAATGAGCAGGCCGCCGTCGCTCCCGATACCACAACTCCACTTGGCCGGCAGAGGAGCCATGGCCGAGCCGTATCCGGGTTCGAAAGGAAGCTGGCCCAGGTCGATGGCCGGACTCTCCTCGTGGGTCCACTCGTACCATTCCGGCCCGGTCTTGGTGTTGAGCCTGAGATCCTTCGGGTCGATCGACCACAGCCGATCGCCATCGCCGGCCGGGCTGGTCTGCCAATCGTTCTTGATGCCGTAGAGGATGTCGTTCACCGCCGTCATCTGGACAACGCGGCTGAACCAGCCGGGGTCCCGGCCCTCGAGTCCGGTGAACGCGGCCCGGAAACAACTCGGCGCGTCGAGGTCCTTGAGATCGGCCACCGTGGTCGGACCGCCCTGGTTGACCGCCGCGGCGTGGCTGTTTCCGTAGAGGTAGTCGCCGATGACGGTGAACCCGGTATGGCCGAAGTTGCGGTTGGCATGGACCGACCACGTGTCCGTCGCGATGTCGTAGGTGCACAGGCCGACATCACGGTTCGTGACCAGCGTACCCTGATCGCCCAGGCCCGGGTAGAAAGCCAGGGCCCCGTCCGGGTCGCCGTCCGGATCGCTCGGTGCGTCAGCAAGGGGCAACCAGCCGTGCCCGTCGGGCGAGCGATGGAGCTGTCCGTCTGCGGTCAGGTAATAGAGGTAATAACCACCAGAAGCCAATGAAGTGCCGTAGCTGCCCTCGATTGGCGTGCTCATCTGGACGAACTGCCAGCAGCCGTTCCTGTAGGGAGGCGTTTCCGGTCCGTACACCGCTGTCAAGGTCTTGGGGCCGTTGGCCGCCAGCGTAGCGCTCGGATTTTCGATCGGCGTCTGGCCTTCGACATCCCACCGGACAAACGTCATGTGCGGCACGTACGGAGCTGCCAGGGTCACCGTCTCCCCGCTGCCGAAACTGACGGTGAACGGGGTCATCGCCGTCTCGCCACCGCTGCAATCCCTGGGCGTGTAGGCAACTACCACCGGATCGCCAGGACCTTCGGCGCCGACGTTGAACACTACCGGCGTGTCGCACCGCGACTGGTACATGGCCGTGGCGGTGACAGGGGCGGCGACCTGGAGCGAGAGGAGTTGGCCGGTCGTGGCAGGCTCCGCTCCGTCGACGGACCAGCCCAGGAAGGCGTAGCCTTTCAGGATTGGAGCAAGGAGGCTGACGTACTCCTGATAGCCGACCCTGCGAGTGAACGGTGTTGTGCCGGTGTTGTTGCCGTCGCAGTCGTCGGAACTCATGTAGACGGAGACGCCGTCCGTCGGAGCGCTGTTGACCGTCAGCGTGGATGCCATCGCGCAGGGATCCGCCAGCGAGACGGACATGACCCACAGGTCGGTGTTGGGGTCGTTGTCGGGGCTGGGTGAGCTGCCGCGCTTGATGTAAACCTTGCCCTGATGGAAAGTGGCCGAGGTGCCCGAACCGGTAGTGCCGGGCAGGTTCTTCACCGTGAAAGTGCCACCGGCAACGTCATAGAGGGCATATTGGCTGCTGGGTTCGCCCCAGCCTTCGTGGTTGGAGGGCGAGCGGCCGGCGATGATCAGCAGACCGCCGAGGCCGCCGATCTCCGCTGACCAGCCGGCCGGCAGGGGCACAATCGCCGAACTGTAGCCCGGCTCAAACGGCAGCGGGCCCAGGTCAATCGCGGTACTCGTGTTGTGCGTCCAGTCGTCCCAGTTGGGGCCGATGTACTGGTTGGGAACGATGGCCGAAGGGTTGATGACCCAGAGCCGGTCGCCGGTACCGGCCGGACTGGTCCAGTCGTTCTTGATGCCATAGAGCATGCCATTCACGGTCGTCATCTGCACGGCTCTGCTGAACCAGTCGGCAGCCTCACCGAGAATGCCGCCGGTTCCGGTGACAAAGGCGGCACGCTGGCAAGTGATCGCGTCCAGATCCTTCAGGTCCGCAATCGTGGTCGGCCCGCCCTGGTTCACCATCGCGGCGTGGGCGTTGCCGTACAGCGTGTCGCCAACGACCACGTAGCCAGTATTGCCGAAGTGGCGATTACCGTGGGCAATCCATGTGTTGCTCGCAATGTCATAAGTGTGCAGCACACGCTCGCCCCCGCCGAGGTCCCGACGCGTGATGAGTGCCCCTTGAGCGCCAAGACCCGCGTAGAAGGCCAGCGATCCGCAGTCGGCTCCGTCGCCGCCGCCGGGGGCGCTGGCCAACACGAACCAGCTTCCGGCCGTGCTCGGGTTCGGACAGAACAGCTGCCCGGTGTCCCTCTTGAAGTAGTACAGCCGAGTGCCATCCGAAGCCAGCGATGTTCCGAACTCGCCTGGTTCGGGAGTGCTCTCAACGGCAAACTGGATCGAAGTGGCCGCGGGATTCACGAACACCTCCCACGTCTTGGTGTCCGATCCGGAGGCATTGGTCGCCGTGGCCTCGACGGTGAAGCTCTTGCCCAGATCGCCGGCGGATGGCGTCCAGCCGCTGATCCTGCCGGTCGGGTCAATGACCATGCCGGCCGGATGCCGGCCGAGCGACCAGGTTACGTTCGCACCCTGGTCGAGAGTCAATTGCCGGGTGTACTCCACCGTTGCCCGTGCGGTGTCCATCGAGTTCACCGGATGAATCACCGGCGGGATCTGGTAGAAACGAAGGGTGTCAATCGCGAACGAATAGGGCGTGTTGGCGGACGCCCATTCAACCGCATCAAGACGGAAGTAGTAGGCGGTGGCTGGATCGAAGCTCGTGGTCCCATCATAGTAGCTGACCTCGTCCGCAGGGGTGACATTCTTGGAGATCGTGGTCCAGCCGGCGTTGGCCGGTACGCTGATCGAGTAGGCTGCTCGGGCTTTCACCGTCCACTGCGTCCCGTTCCAGATCCCCGCGTACACGCGGAGCCAGAAACCAACCGTCCCCGTGGCCGGACCTTCGTGACGAACGGTGACATCGAACCTGTTGGAAGTCAGGTCCAGCGTGGTTCCGCTCTGATAGGAGGCGGGATAGATTCGCAGCAGGGCATAGCCCGTGTCGCTGACGTCGCATCGGACCGCCGTGTCGCCATCGATCAGGTACGGAGCCCCTGCAGGGGCAACGTTCTCCAGCCCGGCCAGCGAGGAAAAGTCGTTCAGATAAGTGTCGGCGGCCGCGACCCCGACCAGTGACCACACCAGAACCGCGCTCGTTAGACATCGCATCCGGAGATCTCCTTTTCACTGGTGGCGGGTCGGCAGACGGGTGCGTGGTCCTCAACTGGACCGATCCGCGATTCGGTCCGCCTCCTTACCCCTGCCCGTTTCTGCATCGATCGAGCTTCCAGAGCCCTCGATCCCAGTATGCCAGCATGCCGGACGGAATTCAAGCCGATGGAATATCCCACCCTCTATCGCCCAGTGGAGAATCGGGTGACAAGCTGGAACTCGTCTACTCCCAGTTCAGCCCATCCACCCACAGGTCGAACGGATCGTTCCCCATCGAATCGAACTGCAGGGTGATGCAATCGACTTTCCGGAGGCTCATCGTCTCTGCTTGGACTTGTTTCTTGGCCGTCTGGGCCTCCTCCGGGCTGAGTGGCTTGACCACCCAGAGATCATCATTGGTGGGAGCGTAGTTCATCCCGCCGCGCTTGATGAAGACCTTCCCCTGGTGGAATGCGGCCGACGTGCCCGACCCTGTCGGACCGGGCAGGTGCCCCAGGACGGTGTATCTAGCGGTGGCGATGTCGTAGATCGCGTAGCTGTCGGACGGTTGCCCGTAGCCCTCGTTGTTGCTCGGCGAACTGGCGGCCACGATGAACAAACCACCCTTGCCTCCGACCGCCGTCGACCAGTGGGGCGGCAGAGCGACCAGGGCTGAGCCGTGACCGACCTCGAATGGCAGGCTGCCCAAGTCGGTGACCGGCGTGCGGGCCTCCTTCCACTGTTTCTCGTCCCAGTGGAAGCCTCCGCCGAATGACGACGGCCTGTAGTCCTCAGGATCGAAGACAAACAGCCGATCGCCACTCTTGTCCGCCTCGCCAGGCTGGGGTGTGGTCCAGTCGTTCTTCATCCCGTAGACCCTGCCCGCCACCGCGACCAGCTTGGCCGCCCGGCTGAACCACCAGGCCGCCCCCCGGTCGCCCTTCAGGCCTTCCAACACCGTCCGCTCGTCCGTCGCCGTCGGCTTGGACAGGTCAAACCGGCTGATCGGTCCGCCGTAGTTGCCGCCCACCGCATGGGAGATGCCGTACAGGTAGTGCCCGACTACAGCCGTGCCATGACTCGGCGAGCACCATGTCGCCGTCCATCTCCAGGTGTCCTTCTCGATGTCGTACACAACGTAGCGGCCGGGATTCTGGCCGTGCTGGTCGCGCCGAGGGTCGGTGTGACGTACGATCAAGCTGCCCTTGCCGTCCGCCCCTTCCCCATAGGCGAGCATCTGGTTCTGCCAGCCGCCGGCGTCGCTTTTGAGATCGGCGGAGGGGCTCTTGCGACCGGTCCAATCCTTGCCGCTCTCCGAACGCCAGAGCTGGTCGCCGTCGGTCATGGCGCAGAACAGGTACTGGCCCGTCGAGACCAGCGACGTGTCCGACTGGCTCTCCATTGGCGTATCCACGGTCTCGAAACACATGGCGTTGTCAATGTGCGGCGGGACGGCGCCGTCGAGGCTTTCCGAGCGGATCCACTCATCGCTGCCGGCTAGCGGCACGGCCACCCGGAGCCAGCCATAGCGGGCTTCGGGATACGGCAGGTCGCCCAGGAGGTTACGCGGGTTCTTGTGGTACGCCGGCAGATAGGAGTAGGCCGCCTTCCCGCTGTGCAGACGGATGATCGGGTTGGGACCCTGGAAACCGCCGTTGTTGGGATTCTCGAAGCGGATCCACAGGGTGAGCGCCTTCTTGCCGGTTAGATCCCAGCCGGCGTTCCTGTCTTTCGGGAAAGTGAGAGTGACATCGGCTCCCTGGTAGGGATCGGGCCGCACGCGAAGGCTGGTCTTGCCCACGATGGCGTTCGCGTCATCGGTGAACCTGACCTTTCCCTTCTTGTCGGGGTCGTTGCCCATGCCCCAGCCCCATTGTGTGGCTTGCCCTTCGGTGGCGGATTCGGGTAGCTCCTCGATGACGTAGAAGTCCCGGAAGGCCAGCCCGGCCAGGAATCCGTTGCTGACCGTCAGGCTGACGCGGTAGAAGCCGGGCTTGTCGAAGGCGTGCTCGACCTTGGCCGTGGTGTACTCCTTGCCGGCCACATCCCACCGGAAGATCAGGGCTCGCCCGGCCTCGTCCTTGCTGCCCGAAGCGTCGAAGGCGACTCGCTCGCCGACCCGGGCCCGTGAAGGGCCGTCGAGGACAGCCTTGGGGGCGTTCTTGCCCTCTGGATCGGCCTGGCCCCGGACTAGGTTCGTGACTTCCTCCATGAACTCGTCCTGCTCCCTGTTGCCTCTGAAGGTGTTGTTGGCCAGGTACAGCGAGTCGGTGAAGCGGGCGAACAGTCCCCACCGGTTGTTCTCCAGCCGGTTGTTCTGGACGATCAGGTGATACATCTTCCACTTGACGCCGCGGCTGCCAGCATCGCCGCGGAACACGATGCCGGCTCCGTTGTTGTCATGGCAGTAGTTGCCGTCGATGACCGTGTGACTGCCGGACCCGCCGACGATCACGATGCCTCCATGATTGAAGTCGGCCTCGGGGGCGTTGTGCTTGCCATCGGGAAGGCCGTTGAAAGCCGCTTCGTTGCCGATCAGCACCGTGTGATCCGAGCCGCCCAGCCAGAAGCCGTAACTGCAGTGATTGGCCTTGTTGCGGATGAATGTGTTGCCCGGACTCCAGCTTTCGAAGCCGTTGTTGTTGGCATAGGAGCAGTCGTTCTCGATGAACACGTTCCCGGTCTGGACCCACCCGTTGAGTGGGCGAAGGAACACGCCATCGCCGCCGTGCGTGATGTCGTTGCGTTCGTAGAGATTGTCGTTGGAACCAGTCTCCATCAGCACGCTGGTGGAATCGCGGGCATGGACCTCGCCGGGCTTCATCCGCAGGCCCCAGGACAGATTGTTGTCCCGGACCACGTTGCGGCATGCCAGCCACATCTTGAGGCAAACGTTGGAGCAATGCGAGAAATCGTTCTTCTCGATCAGGTTGTGGCTGGATTCCCACAGATCCAGACCGTTCCAGACATGGTTGGCCTTGTTGTTGCGGATGACGCACTTTTGCATGCGCGTCAGAATGATGCCCCCGTTGCGGTCACCGTCGCCCCAGCCGTAGTCCGGATCGTGGTAGTTGTCGGAGAAGTCGCAGCCCTCGATGGTCCATTCCGCCCCGTCGCGAGCCTCCAGGGCGCTGTTGAAGC
This sequence comes from Phycisphaerae bacterium, assembly GCA_018003015.1. Taxonomy (NCBI): domain Bacteria; kingdom Pseudomonadati; phylum Planctomycetota; class Phycisphaerae; species Phycisphaerae bacterium. The sequence continues at coordinate 42,857 of JAGNEZ010000038.1, forward strand.
CGCGGATCTTGATGTTCCGGATCGTCACCCTGGAACGGCCCTCGGCCAGGATGCCGACACCCACGAAGGACTTTAGATTGCCCGCCTTGCCCGGCCCCCGAAGCGTGGCTCCGTTGCCGTCAATCGTCACCCCGTCGGCCCGGATGACCAATGGAGTGTCCAGAACCGCATCCTTGTCGAGCTTGAGGTTCTCCGTCACCACCCGGGGTGGACCCATCTGCTGGGCAAACGCCGGAATCGTCAACAGTGCGGCAATGAGCAAGACGGCGTACGGCATGTTCTCTCCTTGCGGACTCGCCAACAGAACCTGCGACCCGCGGTGAGGCGATCTCCTCGGGACAGGCTGTGTGCCTCACCTGTTTCTCAGTCTCCTGCCCGTGCTCACTCGGCGACCGGTCCTCCGCCTCGCTCACGGCCTGCGACCGATAGCGGAACGCGGCTCTCATCAAGCATGGCTCGTCACTTCCTCCCGTCCCCGCATCGATCCCGAACCTTGGCAAAAGCGTTCATCGCCCGGTCAAGGTCCTCCCGGCTGTGAGCTGCCGAGATCTGCACGCGGATCCGGGCCTTGCCCTTGGGAACCACGGGATAGCTGAAACCGATGACGTAAATGCCTTCCTCGAGCATCATGGCGGCCATCTTCGTGGCCAATACCGCGTCGCCGAGCATGATCGGGGCGATCGGATGCTCGCCGGCCGGAATGCTGAACCCCCGATCCGCCATGCCCGCCCGGAATACCTTGGCGCTCGCCTCCAGCCGGTCGCGGAGTTCCGTCGAGCCGGAGACGATCTCCAGGGCCTTGAGCGTCGAGGCCGCCACGGCCGGAGCAAGCGTGTTCGAGAACAGGTACGGCCGGCTCCGCTGCCGGAGCAGATCAATGATCTCCTTGCGACCGCTGGTGTAGCCGCCGGTCGCTCCGCCGAGGGCCTTTCCGAAGGTGCCGGTCAGAACGTCGATCCGCCCGACGACGCCGCGGTGCTCATGGGTGCCCCGCCCGGTCCGGCCGATGAAGCCCGTGGCGTGCGAGTCGTCCACCATGACGGCCGCATCATGCTTGTCGGCCAGCTCGCAGATGTCGGCCAGCGGGGCGATACTGCCGTCCATCGAGAAGACGCCATCCGTGGCGATCATTCTCATGCGGGCCCCGGCCGCTTCCTTGAGCTTGGCTTCCAGGTCGGCCATGTCGCAGTTCCTGTAGCGATAGCGCTGGGCTTTGCACAGCCGAACCCCGTCGATGATGCTGGCGTGGTTGAGCTCATCGCTGATGATCGCGTCCTGCTCGCCCAGCACGGTCTCGAACAGCCCGCCATTCGCGTCCCAGCAGGAGCTGTACAGGATCGTGTCCTCGGTTCCCAAGAACTTGGTGATTGCCGCCTCGAGCTGCTTGTGTAGGCCCTGCGTGCCACAAATGAACCGCACGCTCGAGAGCCCGAAACCCCACCGCTTCAGCCCGGCCTGGGCAGCTTCAATCAGACGCGGATCGTTGGCCAGACCGAGGTAGTTGTTGGCGCAGAAGTTGACCACTTCCTTTCCGCCTTGAACCGCAATCCGCGAACCCTGGGGCGTCGTAATGACCCGCTCCTCCTTGTAGAGGCCACTCTGGCGAATCTCGTCCAGCGTCGCACTGACGTGGCTCTTCATCGTCTTGAACATCGGCGTGTCCTTCCTTTCTGGGCGTGCCTGTCCACCTGCCGGAAAGCCGCATGGCGCCGGCGTCTCGCCGGCGGGCCTTCAGTGTTCCGAGATGCCCTCTTCATCACCCGCCCTGCGGCCAAACCCCGCAGCCGCCTTGCCCATCTGCCCCACGCTCCACTTCCGCGGCCTACTTCTCCGACCAGTCCAGAACCACCTTGCCCGAGTTGCCCGAACGCATGACCTCAAAGGCTCTCTCGAACTCGGTATAGTGAAAACGGTGAGTAATGACCGGGGCGATGTTCAAGCCGGATTGGATCATCACCGTCATCTTGTACCAGGTCTCGTACATCTCGCGACCGTAGATGCCCTTGATGGTCAGGCCGTTGAAGACCACGTAGTCCCAGTCGATCTCCGTTTTGGGTAGAATGCCAAGCAAAGCGATCTTCCCGCCGTGGCACATGTTGGCGATGAGATCGCGGAACGCGGCCGGATTGCCCGACATCTCTAGACCGACGTCGAAACCTTCCTGCATGCCGAGCTGCTTCTGCACCTCCTTCAGCGTCCCCTCCTTGACGTTCAGCGCCACCGTGGCCCCCATCTTCTTGGCCAGGGCCAGCCGGTACGGGTTCATGTCCGTGACTACGACGTACCGAGCCCCCGCATGCTTGGCGATGGCCGTGGCCATGATGCCGATCGGCCCCGCCCCGGTGATCAGGACGTCCTCGCCCAGGACATTGAACGACAGGGCACTGTGGGTCGCGTTCCCGAGCGGGTCGAAGCTGCTGAGAAGCTCGAGCGGAATGTGCGGGTCCGCCGCCCAGACGTTGGTCACCGGGATGCTCAGGTACTCCGCGTAAGCCCCCGGCCGGTTGACACCCACCCCAGCCGTGTTCGGACACAGGTGGCGGCGACCCGCCAGGCAGTTCCGGCATCGCCCGCACACCAGGTGCCCCTCTCCGCTGACCAGATCGCCATGCTTGAAGTCGTGGACGTTGGCCCCCACCTTCTCGACTATGCCGACAAACTCGTGCCCGACGGTCATGGGCACCGGAATCGTCTTCTGGGCCCAGGCATCCCAGTTCCAGATGTGCACGTCCGTGCCGCAGATACTCGTCTTGAGAATCCGGATGAGGACGTCGTTGATACCCATCTCAGGGACAGGCACTTCCTCAAGCCATAGACCTTCACGTGGATACGCCTTGACTAACGCTTTCATCTTGTGCACAGCCACCTCCCGAACGCAACGGCCAGGCACCGGTCGGCCTGCGGATCCTGCCAGCCGGCAGGATGGCCCGGTGTCCGCCGGAGAGAGCCTCGGCCGTCTTCCGGTATATTGTGCCGGAGTCCATTATATTGAACACGCGGTCCCCCGAGTTGTCGAGAATCCGCGAGAATTCGAACACTTCGGGTTTCCTCGGTATGCCATCTTGTGCGCAAATCAGCCGGCTGTCAACTGCCGGGAAGAACCGGGACTTGCCGGCGGCCGTCGCCCTCGCCAGGGGACGCTCCGTCGCTGCCCGAGCGACGCCGCCCAGGCCACATTCATGCGATCGCCCACCACCCCATGCTCGGTTGGCAGGAAGGATGCTGGGTTGGCAGCAGCGGCACCACGACCGCCGGCTCTTCATGGGTGCCTGGATCCACACTGCCGAACGGTCCGCCGTGAGTATGTTTGCCCTTCGCCTCGCCGGCCCTAATAGTCCACCCCGTATTCCTTTCCACTGGTGAGTGTGATCGGCCGGCCGGCGACCGTGAGTTGCACATCGGGTCCGAGGGCCCCCAGGTCTCTGATGCGGACCTCCTCCGGGTCAATGGAAAACAGCAGCCGGTGTTCGCGGTACTGCAGGTTGAATTGCATGCTTCGCCATGGCCTCGGAAGCCGTGGATTCACACGCAGCCCCGTCTCCGAGAGGCAGACTCCGCCGAAACCGAAGACGGCCGCCATCCAGGCGCCACCCGCCGCCGTGCCGTGCAGGCCGGCATAGGTGTCCTTGCGCCCGGTCAGTTCCTCGTCGATGTCCGAACCAGCGCAGATCAGAAACTCGCGGTAGGCGCGGTCCATCTCGCCCATCTCGGCCGCCATGATCGCGTTGAGCGCGAAACTCATGGACGAGAAGTTCATGCTCTTGTCTTTGTAGAAGTCCCAGTTGGCCTTCAGCACGTCCCGATCAAAGTCGTCACGGAACAGGACCATGGCCATGACCACGTCCGGCTGGTTGAGGGCCTGGTAGGGGAACACCGTCTCAAACCAGACCTTGCGCCGGGCCAGCAGGTCGTCCGGCACGGGCTTGAGCTTGTAGAACCCCTCGCATTGTTCATACACCTTCGTGGCCGGATCGAACAGCAGAGTCAACCGGTCGGCCACCCGGAGCCATTGGGCCGGCTCATCCTCGGCGAGGCCCAGACGTCGTACGCACTCCGCGTGTGCGACCGGATCGTCACGCCGCATGCCCTCGAGCACCTCAGCCGCCCACCGGAGGTTGCGTGTAGCCAGGTAGTTGGTATAGAAGTTGTTAGTGCTCTCGCAGTGGCCTTCGTCCGGCCCGGCCACATCGAAGATGTCGTAGGCGTCGCGGCCGCTGTCGTACCGGGCCCGGGACGCGAGGAACCTGGAGGTCTCCACCAGAATGTCAGCACCTTGACGGTGCAGGAAGGTCCGGTCGCCCGTCGCCCAGTAATACTGCATCACCGCGCAGGACACATCGCTGTTGATGTGAATGTTGGTGTGCGTGAAACGCCACCACTTGCCCAGGCACTCTTCGCCGAACGGTCCCGCCTGCCAGGCAAACTTGGCTCCCTCGTAACCGAGTTCCTTGGCGATCCTCCGGCCCGGCTCCAGGCCCAGCCATCGCCAATGGAGACAATGACGCGCGACCTCAGGATCCGTCAACGTGTAGACCGGAACGATGTAGGTATCGGTATCGTAGAACGTGTTGCCCTGGTAGTACTCGCCGGTGAGCAATTTGACCGGCACGCTCAGCTTGTCGGTGTGCCGGGGGGCGGCCGCCAGAATGTGATGGAGACAAAAGCGAAGGTAACGCTGGGCCACCTCGTCTCCCTCGATTTCGACGTCGGCCCGGTCCCAAGCCCGCTCCAGCGACATCGTGTCAACTTCGGCGAGGGCCCCGAGCTCACACTCGACGGCGCCGCTGATCTCCTGCTCCAAATCCACGTCCACCCCGAGGCGAGCGTCTTCCGAGGAGGTCAGGACGACGTACCGGTCCAGAACAATCGGTGCTTCAGGCGGCTCCTCGAACTCGTAGACCGTGTAAACGGCGTCGTGCTCGATCACGGCTTCGGGCTCACTCACCGGAGCTACTTCCACCAGTCTGTTGACCACGACCATGTCGATCTCGTGCTTGCGGACAAGGGTGCGCGCCCGAAGATGACACGCCTCCGCCGGCTCCGCCGTTTGGTCGACAACCACGAACTGGCGTTCACGCGTGGTGTTCGAGTAGACACGGCCGTCGATGCCGCTCAGGATGCGAACCCGCCTGCGGTAGTTGAGGGGAGTCACCTGGTAACGCATGTACACCCGGTGGGGGTGTCGCTGAGAGGCAAAACGCATCATGAGGATGCGCGTGACTTGCCCTCGTTCATCCTCGTGATCGAACCGGTATCCGTAAACCCCCGACGACAGGTTCAGCGTCTGGTTGAAATGCGAGATCGTGCCCCGGGTGAGCGTCAACTCGCGGTTGTCGACGAACACGCGAACCAGCAGGGGGTTCGGCAGATTGGCCACGGCCGGACTGCGGCCGGCAGAGTCAAAGTGCCGGGCGTCGAGATAACGCCGTTCCTCGCTCGAGACACGGATCTGGCCGAACATGTCCAGCTCGTCGTAGATGCCGTTGATCAGTGTCACCGGGCTGTACCCGTCGCGGTCCTCCGCCAGATTGCCCTTGATCCCCAGATACCCGTTGGAGATGGTGAACACACTGTTGTGCTGGCCCAACGCGTGAGGGTCGTGCCGGGTGTTGATGATGAGCCAGCTCGTCTGGGGAGCCATAGGTGACCTCACTTGAGCAACAGGTTCTTGGCCAGGATCAACTCCGGCAGGCCGCCGCGGACCACCAGGGCCGCGGCCTGATAGTCCTGCCTGGACGTGTCATGGTTCGGCAGGGCGACGGCGCAGCCGATTCCGGCCGATCGCAGCGAGATGATGCCCGGCTCAGTGTCCTCCAGGCCGACGCACGAGCCATAGTCATTCCTGGGAATCGACATCTGGTGCAGAGCGAGGCTGTACAAGTCGGGGTGGGGTTTGAGCCGATGCTCGCAGGCGTCCGAGGCGTTCACGAAGGCATCGAACACCGCCGTGTGGTCCGCCAGCCGCTCGGCAATCCGATCGCGGCAGGCGCCCGTCACCGGCCAGTGCAGCACCCGCTCGCGCATCACCCGGACGACCTCCTTCATGCTCGCATGCGTCTCATACGCGATCGAGGCGGTAACCAGGGCCAGCTTGGCAGGGTGGGCTCGAAAGCGGTTGGCCAGTCTCACCAGTCGCGGGCGGTAGCCGTCTAGCTCGGATCGCGTGTGCCCCCCGCCCGAATGACCCAGCAGACGCTCGCGAAGCGGCTCATACAGGGCGTCAATCTCCGGGCCCAGCCAACCTTTGATCAGCGGCACGAACACCTCGTAACCGGGCATCGGCTCGATCAGATGCCGGCCAGGCTCGCCCAGCAGCTCCTCGCTGAGCTGCTCGCCTTGCCCCTGCTCGATCCGCCGCATGATCGAGTGGTACCGCATGTAGTAGACGTCCAGGGAGGCGCTGACCAGCTCCCCTTCATGTCGGCACGCGAACGCCGGGCCGAACCGCCGGACAAACGGCTCGGCCAGCTGGCCGACATTGTCCGTTGTTACCGTCCCGCTTCCCACCAGACGCTGAAACCCGCCGTCGGCCAGCAGGGCAGCCAGCCCACACTTGACGGCGCTCTGGGCAATGTCCCGTCGCCGCTGCGGGTCGTCCATATTGGCCGACGTCCAGCAGACGGCCTCCACAAACGCGCTTCGCAGGGCGGTCAGGTCAATCCGGTCCCGGTAGCGGTTGACCAGAAACTCGGTGTGCCGGAAGTTGCTGTTGCCGATCACGTGGGGATAGTCGAGCTGCGGGTCCAGGCCAGGCCACTCGGCCGGTGTCGGCCGCCCGGTCAACCGCCGGACCATGTACTCCAGCGAATGCAGCGCCAGCGGCTCCGTCGTCGTGCTCGTACCGTCCATGTCAACCGCAAAGGCGGCAATCCGCTCCAGCGGAACAGGGGTCCGGGGGGCGAGGGGATACAACTCCCAGGGCGAAAAGACGTAGTCGATGTTTCTCACCCGGGCAAACTCGGTCACCCCCGTTTCGGCCCCCAGCCCGGCCAGGGCCGGTCCGCATCGGTCGACGGTCAGGTACTCGGCAAGTCGTTCCATATCGTTGATGTTGTAAGGCGGTTGGCTCCGGTTTTCAAAGGAACACCTCGGCCGAGACGACGCGGTTGGATCGCCATGCAGCCACCAATGCCCGTTCACCGGGGATCTGATGCCCGCACTCTTTCAAAGGCTCGGAGGCGATGGTATCTTCTCTCGTCAATGAAGCTCCTCTCCGCTCTAGTCTGGGCTTCGGTGGTCTTGGTCACGGCTGGCTGCCGGGATGAGCGGGAACCGGCCGAAGTCGTGCTCCGCGTCACCGACTGGGGCAGCCCGGTGGTCGAAAGCGACTTCATGCGAATCGAGCGGGAGATCCTCGAGGGTTTCGAACAACAGCAGCATCGGGCCGGCCGCAGCGTGCGCGTGCAGAAAGAGCAGATCCCCGGTCCGGGACAGTACGCGCCCAAGCTCACCATGATGTATGTCGCGGGCTGCGCTCCCGACGTCGTTCACCTGGACGCCTCCTGCGGGGCATTGTTCATCGACAACGGCATGCTCATGGATCTGGCCCCGCTGATGGCCAGGGATCCCTCCTTCGACCGTTCGATCTACTTCGAGAACGTACTCAACATCACCCGTCGGGGGGAGGCTATCTATGCCGTCCCGCTCGATTTCACCCCGATGATGATGTACTACAACCGCAAGTTGTTCAGACAGGCCGGCGTACCGTTCCCCAGGAACGGATGGAGCTGGGACGATTTTCTCACCGCCTGCAAAGCCCTTACCGTCATGCCCCCCGGGGCTAAGATGCCGACCCAGTACGGTTTCAACTTCGAGAACGTCCTTCCGTTCTGGATCCCGCTGCTCTGGACCGGCGGCGGCGACGTGCTCTCGCCCGATGGCCGCCGGGCCAGCGGTTACCTCGACGGCCAGGCCACCGTCGAAGCGGTCCAATTCCTGGCCGACCTCATCCTCAAGCACCGGGTCGCTCCCAGCATCGCCGAGCGGAAGATACTCGGCGGAGATGCCTTCCTGAACGGCAAGGCGGCCATGGATCTCAAGGGACACTGGACGTTGATCGACTACCACGCCCCAGACCGCCGACTGGACGTCGGCGTGGTCGGCCTGCCCACCCGGACCGGCAAGCCGGTGACGATCATATACGTCACCGGCATCGCCATCAGCCGGTCAACTCGGCACGCCGATCTCGCCTGGGAGTACCTCAAGTACATGACCAGCGCCCAGGTGCAGATCAAGCGGGTGGCCTCCGGCCTGGCCATCTCCGGCAATCGCAAGGCCGCGGACTTCTACCGGGCCAGGGACGATCAGGACAATCCCATCGAGGCGGAGTTCCATCAGGCGGTTGAGTACGCCCGGCCTGCCTGGGGTGCGACGGTCGAGAACTTCCCGATGTGCGAGGCCTTCGGCCAGGAGATGATGGAAGACATTCTGTACGGTGCGGCCGCGGTGCCCGAGGCAACCCGGCGGGCGGCCCAATACATGGACGCGGTGCTTGCCCCATGATTTCCGAACGGCCTCGAAACAACTGGCGCGGCTATCTGTTCATCGCTCCGGCGACGATCTACCTCGCCGTGTTCTCGTTGATTCCGGTGGCGTTCGCCGCCTACCTCAGCCTGCACCGCTGGCACTTGCTCAAGAGCGACCACCCCTTTGTCGGATGCGGAAACTACACCGCACTCGCGGCCAACCCCCTGTTCCGCGGAGCCGTGTGGAACACCCTGGTCTACGCCATGGCCAGCGTGCCCCTCGGCGTGGTCTCCGCACTCGTCGTGGCCATGCTGGTCAGTAGGCCGCTCAAGGCCATCGGCGTGTTCCGGGTCCTCTACTACATCCCCGCGGTCTGCTCTCAGGTCGCCCTGTCCATGGTCTGGATCTGGATTCTACTTCCGGAGAAAGGTCTGATCAGCCATGGCATCCGATTCCTCAACCTCCTCACCGAGACGGTCGGCAGCATCGGCGGCGTGGACCTCTCGATCTTCCATATCGATCTCGGTACCGATCTCCTGGCCATGCGCGGCTGGGCTATGGCCGCCTTGGTGTTGATGAGCATGTGGATCGGACTTGGGCCTCGCATGGTGATCTTCATCGCGGGCCTGCAGGGTATCCCGGAAACACTCTACGAGGCCGCCGATCTGGACGGCTGCAATCGATGGCAGCGATTCTGGTACGTGACGCTGCCCCAACTCGCCCCGACCATGCTCTTCGTCACCGTCACCACAACCATTGCCGCCTTCCAGCTCTTCACACCCGTGTACATGATGACCCAGGGCGGCCCGCAACGCACGACCGACGTGGTCTCGTTCCACATTTTCCAGGAGGCCTGGCGCAAGTACGAAGCAGGCATGGCCAGCGCTCAATCGTATGTCCTCTTCGCCATGATCCTGGTGGTAGCCGCGTTCCAGATCGCCTTGATGCGCAAGGGACTTGATCGTGAGGAGGCGGCCCAATGACCCGACGGGGCATGAAGACCGCACTGCACTATCTGGTGCTGCTGCTGATCGCGGCCAGCACCGTGTTGCCATTCGTGTGGATGTTCTTCACCTCCCTGCACGGGCAGCGGGCCGAACTCCCGACGATGGCGAACCTGTTCTCCCCCGCCGGCGGATACCATTTCGACAACTACCGCTATGTCCTGACCTACGGCGAACTGCCGGTCTGGCGCTTTGCGGTGAACAGCGTGATCGTGACCACCGGCGTGGTTCTGTTCCAGCTGGCCCTGTGCTCCTTGGCCGCGTTCGGATTCGCCCGCCTCCACTTCCGGGGACGCAACTCGATCTTCTTCCTGTTCCTGCTCACCATGATGATTCCCGGCCAGGTGCTCATTGTCCCTCTGTTTCTCATGGTGCAGAAACTCGGCTGGCTCGACAGCTACTGGGGACTGATCATTCCCTATCAGTACCTGAGCACGGCTTTCGGCACGTTCCTGCTTCGCCAGTTCTTCGTGACTATTCCGCACAGCCTGGACGAGGCCGCTCGCCTCGACGGCTGCAGCGAACTGGGCGTGTTCTGGCACGTCATCCTGCCGAGCTCGAAGCCGGCTTTGGCCACCATCGCGGCTTTCGCCTTCATCTGGACGTGGACCGACTTCTACTGGGCTTTGCTCGCGTCAAGTTCGCGAACCATGCGTCCTCTCGAAGTCGGCCTGTCCGCCTTCCGCGACTCCTATGGCATGACCTGCTGGTCGCTGCAGATGACCGCCGCCGTGATCGTCCTGGTGCCCGTCCTGTTGGTGTTTCTCGCTTTGCAACGCTACTTCGTCCGCGGCGTGGTCACGAGCGGGATTAAAGGATAGCAGCTATGTTCCCAATGACCGGCCTTGCCGCTCTGCCCCTGTTGCGGAACTACCGCAGCAGACGGGAGAGCAGTTACGATCGTACCGGCGCGAACCGCGACTGGATGGACATCGAGGGCGGTACAACCAGGACCATCGCGAGGATCGAAGGACCAGGGTGTATCCGCCATATCTGGAACACCATGCTCTTCACCAATGAGGACTACTTCCGGCGAGTCGTGCTGCGGTTCTTCTGGGACGAGTGCCCCGATCCCAGCATCGAATGTCCAGTCGGCGATTTCTTCGGGCTCGGCCACGGCAAGCGCAAGAACTTCGTCACCGCGGTCATGCAGATGAGCCCCCAGGACGGGCGGGCCTTCAACTGCTGGTGGCCGATGCCGTTCCACAAGTCCGCCCGCATCGAAATCGAGAACCCCGGCGACGAGACCTTCCCGTACTACTACTACATCGACTACGAAAGCTACGATTCGCCGGCGGTGCTCGACGGCCAGGCCTTCTTCCACGTCCAGTGGCGGCGGGAGAACCCGACCGGCGCCTGGGGCGACGAGTACAACCACCTCATGCCCGACCGGGCAACCGAATGGCGGGAAAAGCTCCACTTCGGCGGCGACCCGAGAGCGCTCAACAAGTCCAACAGCGACAACTACGTGATGCTCGACGCCGTCGGCGACGGGATCTACTGCGGCGCCCACCTGAACATCGATGTCTTCGAGCGGCAGAAGAACGAGTGGTACGGCGAAGGCGACGACATGATCTTCATCGACGGTGAGCCCTGGCCGCCGTCCCTGCACGGCACCGGCACCGAGGACTGGTGCAACACCGCCTTCGGTCCCTCGCAGGAGTACACCGCGCCGTTCCACGGCATACTGCTCTACAGCGGCGATGAGCGCGGCAAGTGGCGAGGCAAGCAGACCATCTACCGCTACCACATCGAAGACCCGATCCGCTTCCGCAAGTCGATCCACGTCTCCATCGAGCATGGCCACGCCAACAAGCTCGGCAACGACTACAGCAGTACCGCATACTACTACCTGAGTCGGCCGGCTCGAGGCGGGGTTCTGCCTCCCGTCGAGCAGCGGCTACCGCGGCTGGATCCCGTCCAGAACCCGGCTCAGTAAAGCCCGTGCGGCAGACACCCCCGGCCCCACATTCCACCTGAAGCCCCGCCGCCAAGACGGTGAGCCGCGACCGGGCAGGGAGTTCGGACAAGACCCACGCCGGAAGCCCCGCCTTCCGCTTCCAGCGCCTCAGCGAACGAAACCCGCCGTCGCAGAAACACCCGGGCCCCGGCAACCGCCTCCTGCGAGGCGCCTCCGGGGCCCGGGTTTCGTCAATACTCTACCTGCTGCTTCCTACGGATGACCTCGGTCATCAGGGATAGCAGCTCGGGTCGAACGGCGTGACCATGTCATTGCTCAGACACCTCTGGAACAGGCCGAAGTCAACCTGGTCCACATGGCCGTCCGTGTTGAGGTCCGCGCACGAGCAGTCCTCGCCTTCCGGAGGAACCGGCGGGCCCAACATCGGACCCGTGTAGCACGGGACGAAGTAAAGGTCCAGGTCATCCTTGTTGACCTTCCCGTCGTTGTTGCAGTCCGGCCGGAACCGCGGCTTGAACGTCAGCGCAACCAGCGTGCCGGTTGTGTCGCCCTGGAAGAAGTAGATGCGCTGCTTGCCGTCCTCCCCGGTCGGGCCGAGGATCGGGCCGCCCACGGGCGGTGAGGTGGACATGGTGTCGTAATCGAACCAGCGGTCCTGCGGATTCTGCGGCGGGGCTTCCGTGAGCAGCGGGGTAGCCGTCACGTCCATCGCCACCACGTGAGCGCTGCCGCTCTCCGTACTCGTGCCGGTCAGAACGATGCTGTGCCCGCTCTGGTTCTTGAACAGGCCGCCGTAGCCGCGGTTCTCGCGGTACAACTCGTCCATCTGGTAGTACCCGTTACCCGCGAAAGCGCTCGGCGTAGGAGCAGGCCCCTGCCTGATCACGACGTTGTCGACGTAGAGCGGGCCAGAACCGGATGCTCCCGGGCCGACCTCGAAGTCAATGCCCGCAATGGAGACATCGCTCGTTCCCGCCGTGGCCGACTTGTCGCCGAGCTGGAGGGTGACCGTGCCGGCCGCAGGATTGAAAATGTACGCGACGTGTTGCCAGACGCCCGGAGTGACGGCGATCTTGCCGGAATCGCCCGACGTCCCCAACAGCCCGCTGCCGTTGTGCATCACCGTGTACCACCCATTGTAGCTCACGTTGTCCGCCAGCCACATGAAACCCTTGGTATCGGTGAAGTACTGATCCCACTCGATGGTGACGCCGGCCCCGGTGTTGGCCGCCGCTGCACGAACCGCCCCCATGTAGGAGGTGTAGTCGTCAGGACTGGTGCCCGTGGGGGCAAACGAGAGGACCTTGCCATGTCCGCCGTTGGTGGGATCTTCGACAATCTCCGGGTCGGGCTGGGGTGTACCCGCGTTGTCCCGAGCCCAGCCGTCCTGCCCGACGACCGTCCCGAGCAGGAAACCTTCAAACCCGGCCGAGTCATAGACAACCTCGGGCAGCGGCGGTGTCACGGCGCCGGGAATGCTGATTCCCAGATAACGCACCAACTGGCCACTGAAGCCGCCGGCGATGACGTCGACACCGTTGAAGTCGACCGCCCCGAGGTCCTCGAAGCCGTGGCCGCTGTTGTTGGCCGCGTTGCCGCTCGAGGCCGGCAGGCTGCCGTCCAGATTCCACGCGTAGAAGGTGGCCCCGTAATCGCCCCACGTGTGGGTGCAGACTCGCTCCGCCCCGCTCACGTAAATCACGTGGCTGCGGGCCACTTTCCCGCCGTAGTCCTTCCAGGCCAGATAGGCCCCCGTCGGGTTGGCCACCACGGCATACATGCCGGCCGCCCCGCCTCCGTCCGCGTTGAAGTACAAGCCGTGGGCCCCGGGGCCAAAAGCGCTCGGGACCAGGGTCATCTGACCACCGGCGGAGGATTCAAAGCCGGAAACCACCTGGTCGGCGACAATCTCGCCCGTGCTCGCCTTGAGCACGTAAATGCCCTTGTCTCCCGATTGCGCTCCGACCACGTACAGGAACCCCTGGTACAGCACCGGCGTCAACCGACCGGCGTTCGTGAAGCCGGTGTTGGGGAGCGCCGCGTCCCACACCCGGTGACCGTCGGCCTTGGAAAAAGCCGCGACACCCGTATCGGTGGTCACGTAGACATTGCCATTCTCGCCCTGGCCAACAACCGGGGAGCTCATGTCACCCGCACCCAGATCCTGGTTGGTGCCGGCGACGTTGCCGGTCCAGCGGATCGTCCCGGTCGGGGTGGCCGAGGCCAGGAAGCCGTCAATCGTCTTCCAGTAGAGATTGCCGGCCTCGTCAAAGCTGATCCGACCATAGTGCGTGGCCGGGCCCAGGCCCGCGCCTTTCACGTCCAGGGTCCAGTCGACCAGAGCGGCATTGCCCCAGTCGTCATGGAGAACCATCCCGGCGTCACCGGAGGACTGGGTACCGGAAATGTTGCCGGCAACCGTGCCCCAAGGCGGGGCAACTTCATCCCCGCCGGTCAACGCCTCGACCACCTGCACCTGCCAGACCTCGGTGTCGCTCCCGCCGGCATTCGTGGCCTGAATCCCGATCGTCACCGTGCTGCCAATCTCCGCCGCAGTCGGCGTCCAACCGCCGATCGCACCGGTCGTGGCGTTGACGGTGAGCCCGGCGGGGCCCTCAGTCTTGGCCCAGGTCACGGGAAGCGTGCCCCCGGCCAGCGAGGGTTGGCAGAGATAGACGCTTCCCGCGTAAGCCTTGCCCGTCGAGATCGTGTTGATGGTCGGAGGAACGACCACCACTTGGATGTCGAAACTCTCCGTCCGGGTGTCGGTGCCGTTGGTGGCCTGGACTACCACCGGATAGGTTTTGTCAATGTCGCTGGGCGCCGGCGTCCAGGTCAGGATGCCCTTGTCGTCAATCGCCATTCCGGTCGGGCCGGTGACGCTCCAGACAATCGCCGGGGGAGCGCACAGGCTGGTGATGAAGTGGTTCTTCTTGTACTGGATGCCGGGGTAGGCTGTTTCCAGGGTCAGGTCCGGCCCAACCCGCAACTCGGAGAAGATGTGCAGGTTCTTCATGTCGAGGAAATCACCGCCGGTACCCGCCCAGTCCGTCCCGTAGAAGCGAATCCGGGTGATCTTCGTGGGATCGAAGGTGTTGCCTTGGTAGTTTGTGTCAACGTAGTGGGCGGTCGTCCCGTAGCGGTTCTCGATGGGGTCGGGGTTGTTCAACGCGATCTTGGCGTGGCTCCATGTCGGGTAGTGGTCATCTCCCCGCTGCACCATGTAGAAGTACTCGTAGTCACGATAACCGAGGAGCGTCGTCCCGTCGGCCGCGTAGTTGTAGGCCCGCATCCGGACCGGGGCGTCACCGTAGTTGCCGGTCTGGAAGTAACGCAGATCGACCTCCAGGGTCAGCGCGCATCCGTCGCCGGTGAAGTCGAGATCGCCAAGCCCCGCCTGGCGGAAATCGACGTACGGGCCATAGAACCAGCCGGAGTTGAAGTTGTTCCGGCAGTAGCCCGGCGTTTCGTCGGAGCGGAAACTCAGGCTGCCATTGAGCCCTGCAGGCACGTAGATGGCAGGCCCGCTGCCCAGGTCCATCGGCTGATCCATCGGGATGAAGATCTCCAGCCCCGAGGCGGCCCCCGCGGTGCAGGCCAGTGCCAGAACCAGAGATAAACGTTTGAGGTGTCTCATTCCGTCTCCTCCTTTGTTGAGGTGAGTGCGTTCCCGAGGGGAAGGCCACGCGTCAACCCCCCTGAGTTGGATCGTCCGGTCAAACGGGGACGGCTCACGGACGCACCGGCTCTCCGCCTCGGTGCCAACCTCAAGCCGCTACTTTCCCCCTTCGTGTTCCACACAGTTCTTCCTCGCCCTTCCGTCTGAGAGACCGCCGATTCGGCTTCCCTCTGCTTCGTTCCGCCGACCCGTGCCGGGGGATGAAGCCACCCTGCCGTTCAGGGCCCGCGGCCAGGCCGGCTCCGGTCAGTACCCCACCCAGCCTTTGCGGGTCACAACCGTCTTGGCCCAGGTCTTCGTGTCCGAGTAGTAGCCGGGGTCAAGTTCCTTGGGCGAGCCGGGGCCCAGAGGGTACTCGTTCTTCGTGCTGTCGTAGAAGCCCCCGCTGATGTTCCTGACATTGTAGGTGTCGTTCCAGAGACCCACCTCGGTGTGCTCGCCCGAACGCCAGAAGTACTTGTCCGTCGTCCTCAAGCCGCGGAGCAGGGCCGAGTTCGGGTAGGTGTCACCGAGATCCAGTCTGACCGGCCGCACGCTCGAGTCCGCGAAGGCGAAGTTGCCCACGGGTAAACGGCTGGTCCCGTGCCGGTAAGCGGCGCCGTTCGACCCCCAGTAGGTGACCTCGAAATTGTTCCGAAGCAGCCCGGCTGCACCGAAGCCGTGCATCCAGTTCCAGTTGCCCTCTCCGGCCAGGACCAGGCTGCTGGGCGTGGCCTTGCCCAGGGTGAACCCCGACTTGTCGGTGGTCTTCCAGCCTTGCGAGGACATCACCACCGAAATGGCATAACTGTAATCGGCACCCGGACCGCCACCCAGCCGGGGAGGATAATTGAAGCTCCAGGCCTGCCCTCGCTGCCGGTTGAGTGGGTCGGGCTTCTTGTCGGTCGCGCAGTACCCGACCTCGAGGTCCCCGAGGTACTTCCTGGTGAAAAGGACATCAATCCACGTGGCCATGACACGCCCGGTGGGATCGGCCGAAGCCCCATCGTCGATGTCCGGGTACGCCCGGTACGTCTCGTACGCGTACCCCAGCGCAGTGCTGATCTGCTTGAGCCCCGCGGCACACTTGACAGTCTTGGCCTGCTCGCGGGCCGCGGTCAGGGAAGGAAGCAGGATGGAAACCAGCAGAGCGATGATCGCCACGACCACCAGGACCTCAATCAGCGTGAACGCCTTGCGAAATGGAGTTGTGCTCACGATTGACTCACCTCATTTCTTCGGAAGGTCCGCGGCTCCGGTCGACTGGCTGCCACAGTGCGGGCACTTCGGCATCATCGGCGCACGCGGAGGTGTCCCTACCGGTTGCGGGACGAAAGTCTTGTCGCACTGGTTGCAGTGATAGAGCCGCCATGCGTCCATCTTCCCGCATTTCGGGCAGGCGATCGGAGGCAGCTGCTCAACCTTCAGATTGGCCTCGAACGCGTGACCGCACGCCCGACATTGCATCATCGTATCGTAGTCGTTGCGGCTGGTCAGGGCATTCTCAGACCCCGACCGTACATAGTATAGGACACCCGCCAGCACGAGGATCCCGACGCCGATCGCTATCTTGACTCCCTCGCTCACGTTGCTGCCCCTGCGCCCAGAGCGCGAAATCCACCTCCCCCGCCTCCCCGCCCCTTCGGATGACCAACCCGCCTTAAGCTGCCGTTCAGTAACTTCCAGAGGTCGTCCATTATACTACTCATCGATCCATTATATAGGATAATGGGGCCCGCCCCCAATTTCAAGGATGTTCAAAGGATTATTGTGCGATTCTTATGCGACCTGAGCAGACTGGCCGAGAACTCGGAGCTCCATCCTGACGATGGGTTGGACAGTCGATCCGCCGGAATCCGCATTCAGTCGCGCATGTACGCAACCACCATGAAGGTGACCGCGTCGTCGGTTCCAATGTTCTCCAGCACATGAGCCGTGTCCGCCGGGTAGTAGGCCGAATCGCCTGGATACAGCTCGCAGGTCTGGTCTCCCGTCGTCACCCGGACCGTCCCGTGCCGGACAGTCAGGAATTCGTGTGTCCCTGAAAAATGCGCTGGGCTCCTTAACACCCCGCCCGGGCTGAGCAGAAGCTCGTGAAACTCAATGTCCTTCTCCAAGTGAAGCGGAGACAGCGTTCGCCATCGGCAGCGCCGGTCAAGCCGGTAATGATAGGTGCGATCGTCGGCGCGGATGACCTCGATGGCCGTCGCTTGGTGAGCTTCCTCAAGCAGGGCCGACAGCGCCAGCCCCAGACCCTGGGCGATACGATAGACCGCCGTCAGCGTCGGATTCGCCTGATACCGCTCGATCTGGCTGAGCATCGAACGGCTGACCCCGGAGGCGGCCGCCAGTTGCTCCAACGTCCAGCCCTTCCGCTTCCGCACCGCCCGAATGCGATCACTCAGCGCCCGGCGGATCCCTTCCGTCTGCGCGAGACGCCCGTTGCTGTCTCCATTGTCAAGTTCAACGTCGGTCTGCGTCTTGCCTTCAGTCATGTGCGGCGGTCCTTCATCGAGCCAGGAACCGTATCCGTACGTCATCGGTAAGTTCCATGATACGAGATCCAGGATGCTGGATGATAACTTCCATTATATCGGAATGCTAGCGGAAAGAAAACGAACCGCCATCTGCGAAGCTCGATCGCTGCCTGCCTGCCACCATCGTTCGCCGAAAAGGATGCGAGCTCGGTCATCTACGGGTGGAACGGTGCGCAGTACCCCGCGCCCCCCCCCCGGAGAACTGATGCATACCCTGTCACTACGAGAAGCGGCCGGCCGATCGCCGCCGACGGAGCTCTCGAGACAACCTGCTCCGGGCGGCGATCGGCTTTCCGCAAGCGACTCGGAACAC
>JAGNEZ010000039.1 GCA_018003015.1 Phycisphaerae bacterium
CCGCCGCCGGATTCGCCAGCACCAACCTCCCCATCCCCTGGCTCGCCAACAAACGACTGGCCTTTACGTTCGGTTGAAAAACACCAAAATGTTAGTTGGCAGAAGGTCCGTGGGAATCAAGGCTAGTCCACGTGTCTTGGGTCGAATCCGGCCACTTATCCGCGTCACCGAACACACTCCAGTCACAGCGGATGACCGCCGTCCGCCGGGTTTCGAGCTTCTGCTTCGATCACGGCCGGACTCGTGACCTTGATGCAGCGTCAGGACATGCCGTGGCTTTGCATCCAGCCACGAGCCCACGAATGGGGAGGTATGGCGACCAAGACGCCCGAACGGCAAGTGTGGACGGCAACGTCGTTTGGACTACGCCGACACCGAGCCCCCCTCCCCCCCTCGGCCAGAGGGCTCCGGACGATCCTTCGTGTAGACAACAGGAGCCGGCAGACGGCGTAGGGGATCCGCCCCCGCAGAAAGTCAAGTCGAGCGCGCGGCGGGACGGCCCCTGCCCACCCAATGCCTGCCGTCTGCAATCGCGGAAGCATGCCTTGCTGGCCGATGTCGTGAAGCACTTCTGGAAGAAGCTCGACATCCGCGGTGTTCGGCGAGCGGGTTACGGCTACAGGCAGTTCCCGGAAGGAGATCTTGCAGCTGATCAGCTTCAGGCGCATGCCTCGCTCTGACCGACCGGGCTACAGCCATCTCCAAAGAAAAGCCCCGGGATCAGCTCCCGGGGCTCTGGAATTTGCCTCCGCCCAGGCATTCGAGCGGAAGTGACTCACGGCTGGAGGCGACAAGCCGCCCCCGCTACTCACCCGGCCGCGGCTGCGAACTCGCCGCAACCGGTCACCCATCGCCGGCTAGGCAACGAGCTTCCGTGCGATGGTCACGGCTCCGTTGGCGTTATCGCTGTAGCCGTCGGCGCCGACCTCGTTGGCGTAGTCCTGGGTGACAGGAGCGCCGCCGACGATGACCTTGACCTTGTCCCGCAGTCCGGAGGACTTGAGGGCCTCAATCACGGTCTTGATAAATGGCATCGTCGTTGTCAGCAGGGCGGACAGAGCGATGACGTTGACGCTCTTCTCCTTGACCGCGGCGATGAACTTTTCAGCACTGACGTCGACGCCCAGATCGACCACCTCGAACCCGCCGCCCTCGAGCATGGATGCGACCAGGTTCTTGCCGATGTCGTGCAGATCGCCCTTGACCGTGCCGATCGCCACCCGGCCGACAGGCTTAGCCCCGCTCTTGGCCAACAGCGGGCGGATGATCTCCATGGCGTTCTTCATCGCTCGAGCGATCAGAAGGAGTTCGGGCACGAACAGCTCGTTGGCCTCGAACTTAGCGCCGGCTTCGCTCAGAGCGGGGACCATGTGCTTGTACACCAGGTCGCCGGGGGCGATCCCGCCTTCCAGGGCTTCCTTGGTGACGGCCACCACGGTCTTTGCGTCGCCGGCCAACAGGGCATCGTGCAGTTTCTTCAGATCGCTCATTCCTTAAGTCCTCGTCAACAACTCACCGGTCCCACCAGAGGGGGCGATTATACTCCCCGCGGCGTCGGCTCCGCAATGCCGCATGCGGAGGCTACCGCCCGCACCTCCCGAGGAGCCCGGGCGAACATAACATCATCATTCAAGGCAGGTTACGCATTCACCGGTCACTTGCGAACGCTGTCCTTAATGCGCTTGACATGCCCGCGGCCCAGGCCTTTGACTTCGCAGCCCAGTTCGAAGTAGCGACGGATCTTGGCATCGTCCAGGACGCCAAAGCAGTCCACGATAGCGGCCGGACCACCGACCATCCTGAGCACCTCGTCCGCCGACAACTTGAGGTAGGGATCGTGCCGGACCGCGAAAATGACCGCATCGGCCTCCTTGAGCACTTTGGCCAGATCCTGCTCGATCCGGCTCTCTTTGAGGTGCTCCTGATTGCGGAAGAACCGGGCCCAGCTGTGGCCCGGCGCGGGGTAGTCGTCCTGTGACTCCAGCTCCCACCAATGGGAAACGTAGGGATCGTGAATTCCCATCTCGGCGCCCATCTCGGTCAGCTTGCGGACGATGAGCTCACTGCCGCTGTAGCGGGTATCGCCGACATCTTCTCGGTAGGCCGCACCCAGGAGTACGCAGCGCGAGGCGGCGACGTACTTGCCCATATTGCGCAGGGCGTCGCGGACCAGTTCAGCCACGTGCAGAGCTCGGGTGTCGTTGGTGTTGATGGCCGCCTCGGTGATCTTGAAGATATCGTCCTCGAAACCCATGAGGTGGCGATACGCCCACATGCCCAGGCCACCGTCCTTGGGCAGGCAGTATCCGCCGATTCCCGGACCCGGGAAGATGATGTTGTTGTGCGTCGGGCGGACTTTGATCGCATTGACGACCTTGATGAGGTCCACGCCGTTCCGCTCGGCGAAGAGACTCCACTCGTGCAGGAAAGCCAGCATGGTCGCCCGGAAGCTGTTCTCGACGATCTTGGTGGTTTCGCTCTCGAGCGGCCGGTCCATCACGGTCAGCGGGAACTTATCGACGTTGAGCACTTCGGAGAGGAATTTCACCACCCGCTTCCGGCTCTCCTCGTTGACGCCGCTGCAGACCCGCCAGAAGTCGCGGATGCTGCTCACATAGTTGCGGCCAGGCATGACTCGTTCGAAGCTGTGGGCGAGCAGCGGCTCGCTGGTGAGTCCGCGGCGTTCAAAAGCTTTCTTCAGAATCGGATAGGCGACGTACTCGGTCGTTCCCGGCGCTACCGTGGTCTCGATCAGGACCAGGCATTCCGGCGGGATCATCTCCCCGATCGTCGCGAGGCTCTTTTCCAGGGCGGCCATGTCGGCCGAGCCGGTGCGGAGGTTGCCCAGGTCCTTCTTGAGATAGTCGCACTGGACGTCGACCACCACCACGTCCGCCAGCTTCATCACCTCAGGCGTATAGGTGGCGATCAACGTCTTGTTGTCGTTGACGCACCGGGCGATCATCGGGTCGACTTCGGGGTCTTCCGCCTTGACCGGCGAGCAGCCCCGATTGAGTAACTCGATCTTCCAGTAGCTCCGCGTGCTGGGCCGCTGCATGCCGATGACGAACTTGTTATGCTTGCCCGTCTTCTTGTCGCGGCTGTCGGCCACCACCGCGGCCATAACCGCTCCGACGAAGCCGACACCCACGACCACGACGATCTCTCGGCCCTGAACGCGCTGCTCATCGGTGATCTTCTTGAGTCGGGCGAACTCGGCCGGATACTGGTCGCGGCTCGGCAGGACGAACTTCTCGCCTTCGGGACTGATGCTGAACTGCTCGGGCATTTTCATCTCCTTGAAAGGGTACGATGACGGAGGGACAGCGTATGTCGGAGCAACGGAATATGCAACCCGATGCCCAGACGCCAAGCTTGAGAGACGCGGACAACCTCATGGACGGCGAGTCTTGATTCGATCCCCTGGCTTGCCCGTGGCGATCGCGGCCTGGACCGCCCGTTGTCCGGAGAAGGCGTTCAGAACAAAGACTGCACGGTGTCCGGCGTAATCCTGCCGGCGATCAGCGGGCGTTCGATCACCGCCGCCTGGAGTTCGTTGTTCACCTGCCGAGCCCCGGCCAAGACGGCCTCGTCAAAGGTGGCGAAGGCGTCGCTCTCAACCGGCGGAGCCTCGCACGACGCCCGCCACGTTTTGCCCTCGTGGATCAGCGTGATCGGAACGGGAGTGAGGATGGCCAAGCCATTGCCACGCTGCTCGACTTCGATGGTGAGGTTGACGCGAACCGGGGCCATGTTCGTCTTCCGTACCAGTATCCCGCAAGCATCCTTGCTTGCACGCATGGGATCGGCAAAGCGGAGCATCGTGATGTGCGAAAACGCCCGGGAATCGCGACGGTTGCCATGCCCGGGCGGCTATCGGACCCGGTTGGAGAAAGCGGGTCAAGACCGAGGGAAGGTGCGTCCCGGGGCCTCCCATGACTATCGGACGCGAATCGAGGATTCCTCTGCAGGCGGGGCCATAGCTACAGATCCGGACCCGGCCGACCGATTCAGGAGATGGCTTCGCGGAGTTGGAGGGGCCGGCTTGGTGCCTCTTCCACGAAACCCGCCCGGACCAGGAGTCCACACATGGATCACTCAATACTCGATCTGCTCAAACGGTCGGCCGCCATCCCCTCCATGCCTCAGGTGGCGGCACGATTTCTCGAGATCGTCCAGGACCCCGAGTTTGACTACAACGAAGTGGTCGAAGTACTCTCCACCGACCCGGGCACGGCCAGCGAGCTTCTGCGGCTGGCCAACTCACCCTTGTTTGGCGTCACCCGCAAGATCACCTCGCTGACCCAGGCGCTGACTCTTCTCGGCCTCAAGCGGGTGCGTTCACTGGTCCTCGGTCGCTACATCGTGGACAGCATCGAGCGCAAAAACACCGTCACGATCGAAACCTCGTATTATTGGCGTCGTTCGTTGACCAGCGCAGTCCTGTCCGCCCAGTTCGCCGACCCGCTCGAGCCGCAACTTCGAGAGGAAGCCTTCATCTCCGGTTTACTGGCGGATATCGGCGTCGTGGTGCTCGACGAGGCCCTGCCGGACCAGTACCGCCCCATTGCCGAACGCTACCGCCCCCATGGCAGCGTGGACCTCAGTGAGACGGAACTGCAAGCCATCGGAGTCTCGCACGGCCAGGTCTCGGCCATGATTCTCGAGCACTGGCGGTTGCCGGAGGTCGTCTGCCTAGCCGTCCGTGACCACGCGCTGCCGCCCGAGGCTGACGGGAAAACCGCCAAGAACAAGCTCGCCCCCATCGTGGGGGCCGCCGACCGCATCGGCAAGTACCTGTGCGAGACACCCAACCAGGCGGACCAGGTGATTGAGCACTGCAGGCAGAACATGGTCTCGATTGGGCTGGAACCCCTGGTGCTGGGCAAATTGCTGGCGGAAATCGAGCCGCAGATCGCGGACTTCGCATCGGTGCTGAAAATCGACGTCATCAGTTCCAAGGTCTACGCACTCATCGCCCAGAAGCTGCAGGAAGAACTGAACACGGCCGCGACTGCTTGACGAACACGGCGTGCGAGGCCCGAAGGTGCCGAGGCTCGCCCGCTCGCCCTGGCGAGAACGACGAGGGGCTGGGGAAGACTCCCTTGAAAGGCGGACCCGCGCTCGACAGAGGCTTCCAGGGGATATCCGGGAGGTTCCGGTTGACCGGCTGTCCGCACAGGACAGCGAGCCCTATTTACCGCCGACAAGCAGTTCGGCCACTTGGTCGGGCTTGAGGTTCAACGCCCCCGGGGCCTGGCTCGCAGCGGTGCGAAGCTCGAGATTGGGCTCGCCGAAGGCGACCTGGACCAGCCGCTGCAGCATGTCGGCATCGAGGTAGGAGCCGAACTGGCGGATCGAGTCGGCCAGAGCGGCGAAGGCGGCGCTCCGCAGAGCGGGCGTCTGGTCGCTGGCCAGGGCCACGCCGGCAACGGCCTGCTGGGCCTGCTTGCCGTCGAGCTTGCCGAGCACACCGGCCGCGGCAATCCGCAGCGGCTCGGATGGGTGCTTGAGCGTCTCGATCAGGTCCTGACGGGCGGCGCCGGGATCGAACACCGAACTGCGGTTGATGGTCATATCCCGCAGCGCCGCGGCAGCACTCAGAGCCAGGGCAGTGCTTTCCTCGGCGTTCAATTCCTTGAAGCTGTACAGGGGAGCGATCTGGTCGCGCTTGGCCATCAACTGCTTGGCGAAGCCCGGAGCGGGAACACCCTTTTCGGCCACCATGAGCACCCGCCCGACACGACGATCGACGGCCGCGACCTGATCGAGCACCAGGATGTCGCTCTCCTTGGCGTACATGACGATGGGGACCAAAGCAAAGCGGTCATCCGCGGCCAGAAGCCGGATGGCGTCGGTCACGGCCGGAGACTTCACATCGCTGGCCAGGAAGACGCCGTCCAGGTAGGTCAGCTCCTGGTGGGCCTTGGCGAGCAACGGCCCCAGCCTGTCGCCCTTCAACACGGTCACGTCATCGCCGGCCAGCCCGTCGGCCACGGCCTTCAGCGATGCGGCATCCGGATCGACCACCAAGTAGTACTTGTGACCGGTCAGGTGCAGTGCGGAGGCAAGGATAGCGACCACCTGGTCGACGCCGGGGAACGGCTTCTGGGGCCGGACGCGGGCCAGAGCCGAGGCCGCCCGGATGCGTACCAGCAGGTCGGGGAAGTTCAGGCCCGCGGCCAGGGTCACGCCGGTTTCCGGCGCGCTATCCACCATCACGTTCGGCCCGGCCGTCACGTTCAGGGCCGCAATCGCACCGAGCGCGACATCGCGATCGCGGTCCTTGACGGCCCGCTGCAGCACCAAGCGGCAATACTTGGGACCGGCCATGCGCGCGAAGTAGACGCTGCGCGGATAGTCTTTCGGCCGCGTCTGGTCCACGCTCGCGACGGCTTCCTCGGTCTGCACGTCGAAACCCATGCGGGCCTCACGCCGGAAGTTGGCGGCCAGCCACAAGGCCACCACCTCGGGACAATCCTTCCGCTGTTTCAGCGATGCCTCACAGCACCGCATGGACATGATCAGCGGGAACAGGTTGGCCTGAACCTCGATCGGCGTGACCATGTCGCCGTCAACCACCCAGACGTTCACCGGCTCACGAGCCAACTCGACACCCGAGGGCGCCGTCCCCGGCTTGGGTGCTTCCAGGTCTGGCAGAAGCGAATCCAGCTCGGCGTAGTACTGCTCGGCGAGAGCCTGAAACAGATCTGCCACGCTTCCCTTGAGCTGGTCCTTGTCGTCGATGGTCAGACGATCGATCGCCTCCACCGCCGCCTTGCGAACGGCATCGTTGGCCTTCGCATCGGTGGCGATCCGTTTGAGATAGGGAAGGCTCTGCGGGTATCCGACTTTCCCCAGCGTCTCGACGACGACGCGCTGCATGACCGGATGGTCGATGTCCAGAGAAGCCAGCAGCGGATTAAGCGTCCTCTTGCCCAGCCTGGGCAAGGCACGCTCGATGTAGGGGCGGAGGTCTTTCTGAGCGGGGTCAACGAGTGCGGTCAGCAGCCAGGGCACGGCGTACTCGCCGGAGTCCAGCAGCCGCTCGATGGCGGTCTCCTGCTGATTGGGGGTGCCGGCCAGAAGCTTGAGGTTCTCGTTGATCCGGGCCGGATCTCGCCGCAGAGAACGGTGGGCTTGCCGAATGACATCGAGCACCTTGCGTCCGCTCTCCGCGATCGAGGTGTTCCTGATGATCATCAGGAGGGTGTCGATCGCATTCCTGTTCTGATCGGTAAAGGCGATAATCGTCCGGGCCGCCTCGGGAGTCAGCGGTTCAATCTCCGGACTCTTGAGGAAGGCCTCACCATAACTCGCGGCGATGTCGAACTGCCCGATGAGGGCGAAGTGCAGGTACTGCGACAGGTGCTGCTCATAGGTTTGTTCGCCGGCAGGGGACGTTGCCTTCTCGGCCGAGGCGGCCGCTTCGGGCTGCTCCGCGGGAGCCGTAGCGTTGGTCGTGTCGGCGGGCTCGGCGGGCTCGGGCTTTTCGGCGGGCTGGGCCGTTGTCTCTTCCGCCTCGGGCTTGGCAGGTGAGTCCTGGGCAAACGCCGGCCGATCCGCACTCACCACCAGCACGAGGCCCACCCATGCCAGACAGAGAAGCGCCCTGCAACCGGCCTCAAAGCAGCACCGTCCCATCACAACCTCCGATCAGAGAGCATACCGGGCCTGCGGGCAGACCCGGTCCGCGAAACAACCTCCAGGCTGAATGGGATTATAAGAGAAGCCCCCCTTGGGTCAACCGCCGTGGGCCGGCAAGGGGGGACGCCGGAGGTCAGGTCTGAGGAGGGTCGACGGCCGCCGGGATCTCCCAAGGACTCATGATCGACATCATGTCCTTGACACCCAGGGGACGCGGTAGGGCGTAGAGCTCCCCATAGGCGAAGCCGCACCGGAGCCCCTCCGCCCCGGCCGTACTCAGGACGTAGTGCCTGAGCCGCGCCCACCGCTCCCCGTCGAATTGGGACTGGTAGCACCGGATCGACTCCAGTTTCTGCTCCACGGTCGAGGAAATGTCCACCACAAACTGGGCGGGGAAGAGATGAGCCTCGGCCGACGAGGGAATTGGGCGGTAGACCAGATGGTCGATCCGGAAAGGTTCGGTACCCTCAAACCGGTCGTTCCATTTGGTCAGTTGGGCGTAGAAACGAGCCGCCTCGGCAATCAGCTGAGCTTGGTAATGATCCGGTGAGGCGGCGACGGTCCGGCCAGCGATGCCCACCAGCGCCCGTGGCCGATACTGCCGCAGAACCGTTGCCAGGGCATAGCGAGCCGTCGGAACATCCATCAATTCCCGGTTGGTCAGCGGGAGGACTTCAAGCACCTGGGCCCCGAGGACGTCCGCGGCGTTCCTGGCCTCGACCATCCGCTGCTCGACCGAGCCCCGCGGCGTGGGCTCGCCATTGGTCAGGTGAACCATTCCCACGCGGTAGCCCTGCTTGACCAGCAACGCAATGGTGCCCCCGCAGCCGATCTCCAAATCGTCGGGATGCGGGGCGGCAAACACGATATCCAGGCGTTCTGAACGCATGCTCGATTTCCCGCTTGGCGTACGCAAGTCGCCCTCTGACAGACTTTTGCAGCAGCACTTCCGCGTCCGTCACTATAGGGGCACAAGTCCCGGCCAGCAAGATGGCCCCGATCGGCAGGACCGATAAACCGTCAGCCGCCGGGCTTCATTTTGTCCTGACACTTGGCCGATCAAATAGGAATGGAGTGGGCTGGCGGCTTGGGAATGCTCCCTTTGTCAAGGAGAACCGGTGATGTTGCAGGATACCTCGGTCGCGGTCGGTTCGGCGTACCCTTGCAAGCACAGCCTCGGTCGCGCCTGCGCGGCGCTGCTGACTGCCCTGCTGGCGGTGGCTACGGCTGGCTGCCCCGAGCCAACCGCGAATATCCTCATCGACAGCAATGGCAACGCCATCCGAATGGATCAGATCACCCTGATCACGAGTGATACCACGACGACGACCGCCGAGAAACGACAGGCGCTCCGCGACCTGGGAATCACCGACGAGTTGCTCATCGATCTTCTGCTCAAGTGAGAATCGACGCCGACCGCAGACAAAGGAGACTCGGATGCAAGCCAAACGCGAAATCGGGTTGTGCCTTGTTGCCTCAGTCCTACTGGCAACCATGTTGGGCTGCCCCACGACCTCAACGGAGCTCCCGGTCTCCATCACCGCACCGCTCAAACTAGCCCAAGGTCTGATCGGCGATCTTACCGTCGAGGAATGGCTGTTCCTGGCCGAGGCCGGAAGTAGTATTCCTGGATTACCCCCCTTGCCCCCGTTAACAGAGGCTCAGGCCCAAGCGATCGTCACGTTCCTCGATGACAACGGGATTGTGACGCTGACCGATCTCCAAACCAAGATGACTGCGGGAACACTAGTCATCCCCCAGGACTTGATCTCGGTGTTCCTCGGCACGAACTCGGGCAGCTAGGCTCAAACAGTCGCGGGCCAGTGTCGTAGCCTCGCAACCGGGCGAGCGGCTTGGATCCCATACCGCATGTGACAAACGGGAGACAGTGTCTCCCGTCCACGCCCCAACTACACGTCCTGGTCGGTGAGACACGGGATGCGATCACCCACCCCATTCCCCGCCACCGACCGGCGCGTTGCGGCCGGACCGTGCCTCTGCCGGACCGGGCCACAGGATGATGACGCGGGACTCGTCAGGAACGTTCACCGTGGGTGACTTTGACTCGGGCTTGGGGTATCATCCCCCCCAGTATGGCGAACAGGTCGACGAGTCCACGCTTCCGAAACCTCGTCTTCGTCGCGGGCGTTCTGCTCCTGCCGGCCGCCTGTCAGTTCGATGGGCGCCCGACCGATCCTCCTCAGGCGGAAGACATTCCGATTCTGTGGCAAGCAAGTGGTGTTTACTCGCATCTCACCCAACGGATCCGGGTTGTGGCCAGGGATCCGGCGGTTCTTGCGCAATTGCCGCTGACCGAAGTACCGGTTGACTTCGAGACGCAGATGGTCCTGGTCGCCGGTCTTGGTCCTACTGTAACCAACGAGCTAGGCCTTCGCATCGAGCGTGTCTGGCGCGAAGGATCGACGATTAGGACCCAGGAACGTCGGATCCACCCAGGACCCGAGCTGAAGGCCGGTGTGAACCCTGCCAGCCCCTGGACCGTGATCATCATCCCCAGAAGTGACCTCAATGTCGTAGGTTACACCGACTCGGTGCCGAGGGGAGCGGTCGGCGGCTCCGCAGGTGTCGAACGTTCGCCACTTCCTGTGAGGAGGCGTTCGGGGCGATAGCCCCGCCACTTTAAGCGTCCCCATGGCAATCTCGCGTCCAACAACCACGGCCGAACTCCACGAGGCCTTGGGCATGCTTCTGGAGCGCGAAGGGCTATCGGCTGGTGAGGTGCGCGATCATGTTCAAACGCTGGTCCGCTATACGCGACGACGGGGGCTGTCGCTGAATCAATGCATGGTCGCTCGAGAAGGCGGCCGATTAGTGACCAGTTGCCTGTTCATCGATGCTCCGGGGCGCATGTCGACGGTGTTCCTCCCCAGCCGAGCGCGGTTCCTGAAGCCGCCGGAAACGATAGCGCGGTTGCTCCGCCAGACCACGCCGATGGCTCGCGACCGGGGCGTACGGGTCGTGCAGGGCCTGGTGGCACCCGCAGCGGCGATGGAACGGAGCGTCTTCGAACAAGCGGGCTACACGTTTCTGGCGGAGTTGATCTACCTGGAGAGCGACTTGGCCAAACCCGTCCTTACAGACAAGCATCCGCCAATCCTCGAATGGGAGACCTACGAACCCGGGAAACGCCAGAGATTCGGGCAGATACTCCAGGGAACGTACGTGGAAAGCCAGGACTGTGCGAAGCTGACCGGTGTTCGGCCGATCGATGAGATCCTGGACAGCCACTTTGCGGCCGGGGAGTTTGACCCCAACGACTGGCGGATTGGCGTGCTTGACGGCGAACCTGCCGGGATCCTCCTGCTTGCCTATCTTGCCGAACGCGCTGTGTTCGAAGTGGTGTACATGGGTGTCCTGCCGGTCTATCGGAGTCGCGGGGTCGGTACCGGCCTGCTGACGAAGGCGGTGGAGCTGGGCCGCGAGCGCGGGGTAATGACGTTAACTCTCACTGTGGACGCGGTTAATGCGCCGGCGAGGAAGCTGTACGCCGCCTTCGGCTTCCATGAAACATCGCGCCGCGAAGTCTGGATCCAGGTCTTGTGAAGCGGCTCCTCACACAAGGTTCGTGAGGGACGAGAGATAGGATTCGCGCCGATCGGGCCTGGTCGACAGACAACCCCGCCGGGCCGGAAAGAGCCCACAGCCTCCAGATACAGGTAAGACGACTTAGACAACCCGGAGAACAATAAGGTTGCGCGACAACTCACGAGTTATCCACAGTTTCATGAAAAGCGGGTGGAAAACTATTTTTGGGACGGCGCAACTACTGTGGTTTCAAAACGCTGGGTTTTCCACATCGTCGACACGAAGAATTCCTCAAGTTTTTGTGTTGATTCCATGGGGGCGGGTGATAGGTTAGGCCCCAACGAACTGCAGCGAGTGGACGGGTCATCGCAACGCCATCTGTCTGCTGTGTGAACACCTTTACGCCTCAGGGCGCAGGAAGGAGCAAGCGGTGTTCGTTCCGCGTACGGATTTGGTGTCGTCGATTCAGTCAAGGATTGCCGGACGAATCGGGCCGCAGAAGTACAGAATCTGGTTCAAGAACGGCACGCAACTGACGGCGGCGGGCGGCCATCTGAAGGTCAGCACGCCAAACACGTTTATCTGCAACTGGATCGAACGGCACTATGCTGAGGATATCGGGATCGCTGCCCGCGAGGCGGGAGGCCAGGACTTTGAGGTGTCCTTTGTCGTCGATCCCAAGCTGCAGCAGGATCTCAAGAAGCGGCAGCTAAACTCCCAGGCGGAGTTCATCGCTAAGAACCCCGAGCGAGCGGCCAGGGAGCATCGCCTGCAAGGCTTGCAGGCCCCGTCGCGTTCAAGATCGCTGCGTGGCAGGCTCAGCGACCTGGTTGTCGGCCCGGCGAACGAACTGGCCGTTTCGGTCGTACGCCGGATCGTCGATCGGACTGCCGACTACAGCCCGATTTTCGCCCACGGCGGATGCGGCCTGGGCAAGACACACCTGTTGCAGGCCCTGGCCAATGAGTTGACCGACAAGCACCCTGAGGTCCGGTGGGAGTATCTCACCGGCGACGAGTTCACCAACAACTTCGTGCTCGCCGTGCGCTCCAACAAGGTCGACCTGTTCCGACAGCGATATCGCCACCTGGACGTGCTCATCATCGATGACATCCACTTTCTGGCCAACAAGAAGGCCACCCAGGAGGAGTTTCTCCACACCTTCGATGCCATCGACGGGCAACGCAAGACGGTGGTCCTGGCGTCGGACACGCACCCGAAATTGATTGGCCACTTCAGCGAGCAACTGGTCAATCGGTTTCTGGCCGGAATGGTCGTTCGGCTGGAAGTCCCCGATTTCCAGATGCGCTGCGAGATCCTCCGCCGGCGAGTGGCGATCGTGGCCGCGCATCAAGTGCCGGAGGACGTGATTGCCTACATCGCCAACCACATGAAGGCCAACGTGCGTGAACTCGAAGGGGCGTTGCTGAAGCTGGTGATGTTCCACTCCGTGTCACACCAGCCCATCACGCTGGCGCTGGCCCGCCGGGCCCTGGCCGACCACATGGAACGTACCCAACGATCTCTCAGCCTCGACGAGATCGACCAGACCGTCGCGACGTATTTCGGCCTCACCCTGGCAGATTTGCACACGTCGCGCAAGACTCGGACTATTGCCCTTGCCCGCGGGGTGGCGATGCATCTGGCTCGCAAACACACTGACCTCAGCTTCCCGGAGATCGGACGTTTCATGGGCAACAAGAACCACTCGACGGTCATCCTGGCGAACAGGCGAATCGCCAAAGACCTCGAGGAAGACAAGACCGTCACCCGACAGACGTCGGCCGGTGCGAAAGAAGAGCGGTTACGGGAGATCGTCACCCGGCTCGAAGAGCAGCTCGGCCTGGCTTCCCGGGCCAATCGCGAGCCAAATGAAAGCCCGGCGGCGGGCGCGTCCCCCCTGACCACGTCGGCTTATGGATCCTCCTTGATTTCGACATGTCGCCATGAGCCCTCGCCGAGCGGCTTGGGTGACGCCCGCGTTGCGGTGGGATGAGCGAGGGTGCTGGCACGGATCACCCCATTCTGACCGCGGATGGCGCCTACAGCGTCGAGCCTGCTCCACACCGTCGAGTCAACAGGCCTGGCCCTTGGAACGAAAAGACCCCCCCGAGCCCCGCCCAGCCGATCATACCAAGAAGGGGAGGCCCTTGACACCCAGGGCTTGAAGGACGACCACAGGTGAGGTACGTTTCTGCTCCGGGTGCGGCCGCAGATCCAGGCGGCCAGGGTCTTCGCCGCACGTTACTGTCTGCCGCGGCGCGTGCCGTGGTGACGAGTCATTGAAAAGGAGTTCACGATGAAGCTGTTTTCCCGTATCCAGAGACTGGCGATGATGGCGGCCATGGGTTGCGTGTTCGCCTCCGGCGGCTGCCTGCCGGCGCACGCCTGGGCGGAGCTGGGCAACAACGTCGTCAACCAGGTTGTGGCCGCGTTGGTGGCGTTCGGTTTGGCCCAGGCTGGGCTGTAACCTCCCGACAGGAGGATAACCTCCTGAAAGGAGGACACATGCTGCGCGAACATCACGCACCGAAGGCCGGCGTGGCCTGGCTGGTGGCCCTGGCGGCGTTTCCGGTTGCCTCGTCGTTGGCCGCGGCCGGCCAGACCAAGGCCATCGAGCTCAACCCCGCCCAGCTCGTTTCCGATGAGTTCGCCAAGGACACGAGAGCCGCCCAGCCGGACGAACCGATCGCCACGCGAACCGAGGTCCAGAAGACCGAGGCTGCCGAGGAGGCGATCCCGATCGAGATCGGCATCACCTACTACCTGCTCAGCGATTACGTGTGGCGCGGATTCAATCTGTCCGAGCCGGCCCGCGAAGGACGCGAACGGCTCAACCACCAGGTGTCCGTCGAGATCACCTGGGATACCGGCAGCTTCGGCAAAATCGGTTTCGACACCTTCTTCGAATGGTTCGAGGCCCAGAAAGCCCTCAACCCCTTCGGCGGTGGCCAAAACCTGCAGGAAGCCGACTACACCGTCCGGTGGGGTTACGACCTCGAGCCCGTCAAGACGGAGGTGACCCTCGGGTATTCGTTTTACGCCTATCCGAACCTGGCCAGACTGTTGAGGTCGGACGACCGCGTCGGAAACGACAATGACGATCTCTACATGGAATGGTGGCTGAAGCTGGTCCACAATGACGCCTGGATGTGGAAATGGCTGCTGTCCCAGAACGAGGAGCCCGTGCTGACGCCCTCATTCTTCTTAGCCCAGGACGTAGGGGTCGGCTGTGGTGGTGTCTGGTTGGAGTTCGGCATCAGCCACGAGTTCGCCATTCCGGGCATCGACAACCTGACCATCACACCGGGCTACACGCTGGGGGTGGATGGCGGCGTGGTCAAGCGGTACTTGTGGAAGGACAACGCCAACACGTTGCGGCTGGCCTGTCAGCAGTTCGCATTGGACGTGACCTACGACCTCACTGCGGTGCTCAATCTCCCCAAATGGGCAGGGACCCTGAGCGTTTCCGGTCTGCTGTACTTCGCCGACGCCCTGGGGACCGCGGAGCGGTCCGACAGCGTTCACGGCGATATTCAGGACGAGTTCTACGGCGGCATGTCGGTGAACTGGGGCTGGGGCGGCTGATACGGTTTCGGCGATCGCAGGAGAGTGCTGGCCCAAGAGGCGCTCGTTCTGGCAGGAACGGCGCCTCTTTGTGTGCGCTCGGGTATAATACCCCCCTTGACGGCCGGAGAGACGATGACTGGACTTCAAGGTATCTTTCTGGATTTCTACGGGACGCTGGCGTCCGGCGACCGCCAGGCCGTCGAGTCGGTCTGCCAATCGGTGATTGACGATCACGGCCTGGCGATTCGTGCCCCGGAACTCGCGAGCACATGGGGTGACCACTACTTCCGAGCCATTGAGCGCATCGACAGGGGCCCGTTCCGATTGCTGGTCACGATCGAGCGCGACACGCTGATCGACACGCTCGAGCCTTTGGTCGGGCGGATCGACGTCGCTCGCTACATCGACCAGTTCAACGCCTACCTGACGCGTCCCTCGCTGTTCGCGGAGACGCAGGAAGTCCTCTGCTCGTTGCGTCTACCGGTGTGCATCGTGAGCAACATTGACGATCATGAGTTGCGGGCCGCCCTGAACCACCATCAGTTGCCGGTGGCTCATGTTGTGACGTCGGAATCGGCCCGCAGCTACAAGCCCGAGCCGCGCATCTTCCAGCATGCACTCGGATTGACCGGCTGGTCCGCCGATCGCGTCTTGCACGTCGGTGATTCGCTGCACAGCGATGTAGCCGGAGCCCACCGGGCCGGCATTCAGGCGGCCTGGGTCAACCGGGGCGATCGGATCAAAGACATCGGCACGGAGAAACCGGATTTCGCCTGGTACGATCTGCGGCCGCTGCTGCTGATGTGAGCAGGACTCGGTTCTCGGTTTGCGGCGCTCTCCGCCGTGCGAGGCGAATCGAGCGGCCCGCCTCAGAGCCGGAGTCCGCCGACCAGGTCGGTCACTGACGTCAGGCAGTGTTGTCGGAGATAGGCCTCGAGACCGTCCAGGACCTTCAGCGGTGTGGTCGGGTCGATGAACAGGGCGGTGCCGATTCCCACCGCGCTCGCGCCGGCCAGAAGAAACTCCACCGCATCCCGCCAACTGGCGATGCCGCCCATGCCAATGATGGGGATGCCGGCCGGACCAGCGACCTGGCGGTAGACGCGGTGGACGAGGTTCAACGCAAGCGGCTTGATGGCCGGTCCGCTCAGGCCTCCGGTCACGTTGGCAAGAATCGGCCGGCGTGTCTCGATATGGATGGCCATGCCGACGTAAGTGTTGATCATCGATAGACAATCGGCCCCGGCGTCAATCGCGGCGGCGGCGGTACGGGTGATGTCGGTCACGTTGGGAGAGAGCTTGACGATGAGTAACGACCGCTTGACCGAGCTTCGGACGGCCAGCACCAGATCGCGCAGGGCCTCCGGGCAGGTGCCGAAGGTCAGGCCGTCGGCCACGTTGGGGCAACTGACGTTCAGTTCCAGACCGGCGATCTCCGGACGAGCGTCCAACGCCTGGGCGACGGCGACATACTCATCGACGGTGTGGCCGGCCACATTGACCAGGACGGGGACGCCCAGCCGGACCAGGACGGGGAGTTTGTCGGCCAGGAAGCGGTCCAGGCCGACGTTGGCCAGGCCGATCGCGTTCAGCATGCCGGAAGCGGTCTCGACGACGCGCGGGGGGGGGGTCCCTCGCCGGGGGGCCAGCGTCACACTCTTGGTGGTGAATGCCCCGAGTCGGCTCAGGTCCATGAATGGCGCGTACTCGTCGCCGTAGCCGCAAGTGCCGGACAGGGTGACGACCGGGTTACGCAGGGTCAGTGAGCCGAGATGAGTGGTGAGATCAACGGCCGTCATCGGTTTCTCCGAAGACATGGCCCCAAGGATCGGGAAAGGGCGGTTGGCTGTCAAGACAAGTCCGGGGGCGCTGACGAACGGCGTCTGTCCGGGTATAGTCTGCCTTTGCAGTATCTTGGGAGACCGCAACGGTGGAGCTGGACCTTCAGCGTTTCTACAACATCAACCGCAGGATCGTGATGTGGATCGTCTTCTTCGCGATGCTGCTGCTGCTCCGTGATTTCTTTGCCCTGGTCTTCATGGCCTTCATCTTCGGTTTCGTGATGCGCAAGGTGGCCAAGTTCCTGGTGAACACGACCCGCCTTCCCTACTGGGCGGCCGTCGTCTTCCCCTACTTGGGAACCGTAGCCCTGCTTGTCTTGCTCCTGCTCACGGCCATCCCCCGGCTTGTGGACGAAGGAGCCCAGTTCTCTCGGCGTGTTCCAAGGTTGTTCGAGACGTTGGCGGATGAGGTCAAGAAGGCCGCGCCCCGCTACGGCATGGAGCAGGCCTTGATCAAGTACGTGGGCGCCGATCGGACCCAGGGGACGTCCTCCGATTCTGGAGAGCACGAAACCGGCGATTCCGCCTCCTCTCCGTCCACGATCGACAAGGTGGACAAGCGGGTCCTGGCAGACAAGCTCCAGAACCTGCTGGTCAGCCTCATCCCCAGCGCCACGCGAGCCCAGGGTACTGCCTCGCCGGGCGACATGCTGAGGCAGTTCGTGACAGGTGTCTGGACCGGCACGTTGAGCTTCCTGCTGGCGATCCTGCTGTCATTCCTGATCGTGCTGGACTTTGACCGCATCGGGCACGAACTGCGCAACTGGCGGGAGACGCCAGTAGGACGATTCTTCCACGAGGCCACGGCCAGCGTCGTTGAGTTCTCCGGGGTCGTGGGCACGGCCTTTCAATGCCAAATGCTCGTGGCCCTGTTCAATGCGACCGTGACCTGCCTGGGTCTTTTCGCGCTTCAGATCCAGCCCTTGCTCCTGCTGACCACGATCGTCTTTCTGTTCGGGCTGATCCCCGTCCTGGGGGTTTTTATCTCTTCGGTGCCGATCATCCTGATCGCCTTCAACAATGAGGGCATTTCATGGGCGCTACTTGCCCTGGGGATGATCGTCATCGTGCACTTGCTCGAAGCCTATGTTTTCAACCCGCGGATCTACGCCGCGCGGTTCCATCTCAACCCGGTCATCGTGATCATCATTCTGCTCGTAGCCGAGAAGCTGTTCGGCGTGTGGGGCATGCTGCTGGGTATCCCGGTCACGCACTATGTACTGAACGTCGCCCAGATGCCCTCGACACCCCGCAAGCGGCGCGGTGAACGAGCGGAAACAGGGTAGACGGAATCCCGTCAAAAGAACAAGGGCGTCCCGATTGTTCGGAACGCCCTTGCATGGCTTTGAGTCACCAACGGTCGGGTTACTTCTTGGCTTTCTTCTTCGCGACTTTCTTCTTCGCGACTTTCTTCTTCGCGACCTTCTTCTTGGCGACTTTCTTCTTCGCGGCTTTCTTCTTAGCCATGACACGTTCTCCTACAAAACGAAACCTACCATCCCGCGTGACGCAAACGGGATTCACGTGCAAATTAACGAGCGATCAGCGCCGAGTCAACAACTTTTTTCCCCTACGGGCAACTTTTTTGACTTCAGCGTCGCGTTCATCCTCATTCGTGAGCGTGCGTATGACCACCAAGGGCACATTCACGACACTTGGATTCTCAAAGATCGGCATTTCATCCGTCGATCTTTACACGACATGGCGGTCGGCACCTTTCATCTCGCCGGTCGCGAACGCATGATGGACCGCTTCGACGCCAGGCACATCAGCCAGTTCGGCGAGCAGCAGGCGATGTGTGTGGTGACGATCGCAGCATTGGATGCGTATCGCTTCGAGTCCGTTCTCCTTCTCGATCAGCCATGCGCGATCGGGAACACCAAACTCATCGAGGATGCGTAGCAGACGAAGCCGTGTCTTGCCATCCGCGGGGTCATAGACCACGCGGCAGTGCTGATAGTGGCATGCTCCGAGCAGAAAACGCTCCAAGACGGTCACTCCGCGGAGCATGGCGACCACGATCAACGTCAGAAACAGGCCACCGACGGCATAACCCGTGCCGATGAGTACGCCGATGGCCGACACGGTCCAGATGGTCGCCCCGGTGGTCAATCCGACGACGGTTCCATGCTCCCGAATGATGGCTCCGGCTCCGAGGAAGCCGATTCCAGTCACGATCTGGGCGGCGATTCGCCCCCTGTCGGCCGCTGAACCGGAAGCCATGAGGATTGACGCGAGGGTGAAGATCGTGCTGCCCACACAGATCAGGGAGACCGTGCGCAACCCGGCGGGCTTGTTCTTCGATTCACGTTCGAAGCCGACGATCACCCCGCACACAATGGCAACCAGGATAAGGACCGTGTCGTCCCAGGGCGGGGTAAGCACCCGATGGAGGTCGAACAGGTAGGGTCTGATCGCGTTCATAGGGCCTCTCAATCATCTTTCGGGTGACGGACGAGCCGGCTGACTCTGGGCGGGCCCACCGGACACCGCCTGCTCGATACGCTTGTCCGTTTCCTCGCTGACCTGACGCTGCATCTTCTGAACGTCGCGGAGCAAGGTCACTGCCTCCTGGAAGCCCTCCCACTTGACCATGCTGGCGAGGATGTTCTTCATTTCGGTCAGCACCGCCTGCAACGCAAGGCGGGCGGCCTGCTGAGAATCCTCCGTCCACGTCCTGGCCATTGTCTCCAGGCGGTCGGCAGCGAGGGGCATCTTCTCGCGATGGAGAACCTCCATGGGGGCCACGATACGCCGCCCGAGCCGTTCTTCGACCTCCGGTGTCGCCAGCTGGTTGATCCGCCATTCGGAGAGCACCTGTTCAAACTGGCCTCGCAGCGCGTTCGCCCTGGCCCCGTAATCGCGCTGCCGACGAGCCATCTGCAGCCAGACCTGGGCTTTGGCCGCATCGCGATCCCGACGGTCATCCACCGAGACGGCACCCAGCCATTCGTTGAGCAATTCTTCCTCGGTGCGAACCAGCCGCTCGAAGTCCTGGCGGTACTCCTGCTCGCGGCGACTGAGTTCGGCCAACACCTCTTCAGGACTGACCAAGCGGAGGGTCACCGAGGGCGATTGGCCGACATGAGGACCGGTGATATCGTCGGCATCGTGAGCCTCCGCGTGCAGAACCACGCGGTCGCCTTCCTTGAAACCATGTGCGGTTGGAGACCAGATCAGGTCGGCCTGGAATCGTCGCGGTCCGGGCTCAAAGCCAGGAATCGACTGGGGCGGGAGGGAGCCGACCTGCTCCGCGGCTCCGCAGACCAGTGACACCGCGGCCAGGCCGTAGTCGTCGGAGAAATCGGTGTCGATCGGCAACCTGGCGGCTGGGGTCACCATCTCCCCGACGCCCTTGATCTGCATTTTCACTCTGGGCGACCGATCGGCGACCAGTCTGACCGAGATCTGCACGGGGCGAACGCGCTCGCTCTCGTTGCTCAATCCATCGCCATCCACGAGCCGGAAATGGTAGACGGCGCTCTCCGTGGGCCGTTCGACCGCGATGAAGGCATCGGCCGCCGCTCGCTGGGCCGGCCTGACCTCAACGGATTGGCCTGCACCCGTGTCGCGCATGAGCATGGCCTCACGCACCGGCCGGTTGGCTCTGATCCGCACTTGGACGACGCTGCCCTTCAGCACCTCGGCGACGGTCTGACCCGCCCGCAGATCGTACGCCTCCATTCGGGTGTACGCGGGGGGGGTGACGTTCAGGTTCACGTCCACGACCTGAGGGCGATCCACGACCTCGATGGTGAACCACTCGGTCTGAGCGTCGCCGCCATGAACCTGGCAGCGGAGCGTCTCGGCAAGCCGCTCGAAGGTGTGGAGGAACTGATCGCCCGGTGACTCCGGCGTGTCCGCTCGAAGGGCATCGGCCGGTCCGCTGGCGGGGACACCGCCGCGTGAGGCAGGCATCTGTTCCCGACCGATCTGGCCACTGGTGCTTTCATAGCGAATGAACACCTGCATCGGCGGTTCGAACCCGGGATCGACGGTCGCCGTGATGGTAGCATCCTCACCGCGCGGCACACGCAAAACGCCGTCGGTGAGGCCCTGGATCGTCAGCCTGTTCCTTTGCGGCCACTCCACATCGCGTAGCAAGACATTCCGCTGAAACCACATCGCCATGGTTGGGCGGGCAGCCAGACACAGACCGGCCAACACCACAAGGCAGCCCAGGCCCAGGCTCAGGTTGCGCTGAGCGCGGGCATGAGCCAAACCCCGGTGGTAGCTCAGTTGGGCAGTGGCCTCTTCGGCCTGCCGGATCACCGCCTGGATCATGGCGGACGAACGTTTGACGTCTGTCCGCGGTGGGGATGCGGGGTCCGTGAACTCGACGGCGGTGATCAATCGACTTTGAAGCTGGGGATACCATTGCTCCAGCAGCAGGGCCAGACCGGTGAGGGGGATCGGGACCCGCATCGGATGGATCACGAGCCGCGACACGATGAGAATCAGCACTGCCGACAGGCTGGCCAGCTGGACCGTACGCATGTCCCGGCCCAGATGGAACGTCCGGTCCATGAGCAGGGTGAGGAGAACCGCGCCAAGCAGAACCACACCCAGCCACATGAACCCGTCGATCACCAGATACAGGCGCAGCCGTCGCCCCAGACCGCGCAGGTGGCTGAGAACACCCCGATCGAAATCTGTGGGTCTACTTTCGCCGGGCATAGGATCGTTCAAAGCAGGCAAACGCGTTTGCGCACCAACCACTCCACGCTGAGCAGCACCACGAGTGCCGCCAACGTCCACCAGCGATCCCACAGCCTCATGGGTTCGCCGCTGAGAACCATACTCACGGTCCTATTCGGGATGAGGTCGGCCAGCCGGCCAGCCTCGTCCACGTCAAAATACTCACCGCCGGCTGACTGCGACGCCAGGGTCCGCAGGGCTTCGCGATCGAGCGAGGTCTGGCGGAACTCGATGTCAGCCTGTCCGACACGCACCTCACCGCGCACCGAGGCTTCTCCAGCGTCCGTGCCGCCCGGCAGATCGACCTGAAGGCCGTGGATGCCGGGCCGGAGGGGCACGAACCGCCCGCGATACCAACCGGGACGATTCGGCTGAGGGGCCAGATTCGCGGTCCGGTCAGGCTCGCCTTCGTGCCGGATGGTCATGACCACCTCGGGTCGATCGAGCGGCAGATGATGCTCGTCAAGCAGGCGGGCTTCCAGGGTCACCGCCTCGCCCACCGCGTAGGCGTCGCGGTCGGTCTGGATCATACCGCGCTTCTGGCCGCTGAGCAGTTTACCCTCAACCAGGTGGCGAAGAAGATGGACCCAGAACTTGTTGAAGTACTGCTCGCCGGACCGCCGCCATCGCCAGGTGCTATCGAACGCCATGAAGCCGACTCGGCCGGAGCCGACGAACTGAGTAGCGAGAAGGACATGCCCGCCCTCGTGGCCGCGCATCCGGGGATTGGAGTGCTGGAGGAGCACGGTAGCCACCGGCTTGGCCCGCCGCACCGGGTAGTGCCAATACACGCCTCCGAGACGCGACCACGTCTGGAGATTCTCACTCGGCTGATCGGACATCGCCAGGACCGGGTGATTGGCGACCGCGGCCGGTACGCCGGGTGGCCAGGCAGTGACCTGGTAGGTACCCATCTCGTTGAACAACAGGTCCGCCTCCCCCGCATCGATCGAGACCGGCAGGAGGTCGATCAACGGCTTGAGCGACGCCTGGTGCATGAGCCGAGGAGTATTCGCCCGGCCGGCAACGTAGAGCAAGCCGCTCCCGTTGTTGGCCACGATGGCCTCGACGGCCGCGATCCACTCCGCCGTGAGGTCTTCCGGATCCGGGTCCATCATGATGATGCAGTCGTACGGGGCGAGCTTCTCGGCCATCGCCGGCAGCTCGGTGATGATCGTCTTGCCGTCGCGAATAGCCGTCTCATCGGCGGACTGTAGCCAGCAGCTCACGTCGAAGGTGGCATCACGCACCAGGAGGTTGGTCACGTAGCGATACTCGTAGCTTGGGCCGCCCGCGATGAGCAGGACGCGCATCTTGTTGTCCAGGGCCCTCACGGTGACTTCGCGTGTGTTGTCCACAACCAGCGTCTCGCCATCGACCGGGACCACACGAACCATGAAGCGGACTTGGGCCGCCTGGCTGAGCATCTGCTCGAAAACCACCGGCTCGACCTGTCCTGTGGCGTTCACGGTGGCCGTCCGGGTGGCGACTGGCTCGGTCGAGCCGGTACCGTCTCCGCCGCGCAGCAGACTGACATTCACCGTCTGCTCGGCGACACCCTGGGCGGTCAGTCGCGCGGTGACAGAGAAGGGGTCCTTCACGAACACGTTCGGCGGAGCATCCAGGGACACGACGGCCACATTCCGCGGCTCAGCGGGGTCACCCACGCCCACGGCATGGATCGGGATCCGGCGAGACCTGGCGTACCGGCCGATGGTGTCCGGCGGCTCGCCATGATTGAAGCGACCGTCAGAACACACGACGATTGCGGCGACGGGAGCTCCCGCCTGGGCTTCGACCGCTCCGCGCACCCCGCGACCCAAGTCGGTCATGGACATGTCCGCAGTCAGCGAGGAACCCTCCGCGGCGATTCGCTCGAGACAGTCGCCGAATCGATACACCTGCAAAGGGTTATGGGCGGCCAAGCGGGCAAGAAGACCTTTCGCATGGTCACCCAGGATGCACTCGAGAATGTCCATGCGGCTCACCATCCCTTTTCTCGCCCCACGGGGTGCAGTCGCGGGCGGTGTCTGGGCCGGCGGCGAGGCAGCCGCAAGCAGGGTGTTCAGTCGCTGGGCATCTTCCGGTTCGGGATAGCGGTCGATGAGACTCATGCTGGCCGAGCCATCCACAAGCACGAGGGTATGTGCATCGATCCGGCGGTGGATGTAGACGGCAACGACTGGCTCGAGCCAGATGAAAGCCAGGGTCGCCATGACCGAGCATCGCAGGGCGGTCAGAACGGCGCGAGCTCGGAATGATGCCCCGGCCCGCTGCTCGCGACGATAGAGCCAGATCACTGCCAGCAGCAGGCCGACCAGCAGCGGCACGAACAACACCGCGAACCAGCCGTGCGGCAGGCCGGCCAACTCGATGCGATGCTCGATTGTCTCTGCGGCGAGCGGAGGCAGGGAAGCTGTCATCGCGTTCCTCCCCGCCAAAGGGCACTCAGATTCCGACCCGCACCGAAGTACCAGGCCAGGAACTGCTCACTCATCAGGACGACCACGAGCAGCAGGAGCAGGCCGGGCCACAACTCGCGGCGAGCCTGCTCCTCCTGAAGCCGAGCCAGGTCGGCGGCCGAAATGTACTCCGCGGGCACGCCGGCAGCGAAAGCCATCAGTGAGGTGCGATCCGTGCACCGCAAATCACCCTCGCGGGGATCGACGTTGACCGCGATCGGCTCGACGGCGGTCTGGCCGGTGGTACTGGTAAGTTCAAACCTGTAGAGACCCGGCTGCTCCGTGTTGGGCCACAGGATGCCGGGGATACCGGTTTGCGGATCCGGCTGCATTTCCAGATGGATGGACGGCTCGGCGGGGAACAGGGGCGTCTGGACGATCATGCCGGGCTGAAACCGGTCGGGCTCGAATGGTCTTCGGATCGGCTCGCCCACCGAATGCTCCCTGATCCCGGCAGGGCGGCGGGCGAGATACTGGACGGTTTCCATGGCCAGGACGACGAAGACGGGGCGGTCGGCCAAATCGTTCCATTCCTTGTCGGCGGTGGACGTGCAGAGCATGACCCGCCCGTTCCCGAACGACCTTTCCATCAGCAGCGGATGCCTGTCGGCGTCCGCCAAGCGGATTAGCACGCGGGCAGGACCGGGCAACAGGTCAGACCCGGGCATGGTGGCCGGTCTGTCCGCGGCCATTGTGTCCGCGGTTGGCTGCGACGAGGTCGCGGGCTCGCAGGCGACAAACTGGAACACCTGTGCCCCGACAAACAGGTCGACGTTCCGGCGAGCGAGGGGACGCACGACCGAATGGCTGGCGTCAAGTTCACCGACGGGCACGCCGGGCTGGTCGGCCACCGTGGTCACCCACTCGCCCAGCTTCGCGGGCAGCAGGCCGCTTCCGTCGTGATACAGCACCCGGTTATACGAGTCACCGTCGACCTGATCGCCAAGGAAGATCGCCAGACCACCGCCTGCGGCGACGTAGGACTTCAGTCGTTCGGCCGTGTCCTCGTTCAGCCGGTTCACGTTGGCCAGGATCACCAGATGGAAAAGGGCGAGATCGGTCGCGTCCAGCTCGTCGGCGTCGACGGTAGTCAGTTCGTTGCCGCTAAACTGGGGGCCCTCGGGGCGAAGCGCAACGCCCAGGAGGAAGACTTCGTCCGCGTAAGGATCGGCGGACGACTCGCCGTTGACCACGAGGATGCGCAAGGCCCGTGCGACCGGCTCGGCATGCCAGCGAGTGTTGTCCGCCGGAAGAGGATCCGAGGGCAACTCAACGGTCAGCGTGTCGGCGCCCTCGGAGGGGAAAGTGACGTCGAGGACAACGTCGGCCGATTGGGCCGGCTCGATTGCAGGAACAGCCGTCGGCGGCTGGGCAGCATCGCCGACATACACTTGCAGGGAAGTGGCCTCCGAACGGGCCGGGCCGTAGTTCGTCACCTTGGCCGCATAGCGGGCCTCGATTCCGGCCACCGGCTGAGCTTGTTGAGGCTCGATGGCCGTTACCGCCAGATTGGCGTGAACGGCCGTCCTGACAGCGACAAGAACGAAGCGCAGACCGCACTTTTCCTGAGGCCAGTCGGCAAATACCGCGAGGGGCCCGCGACGCGCCCCCGTCGCGACCGGGGCGGCCTCGTCGCCCGTAGCCCAGTCGATCCGCTGGAAATCACTGACCATGTACACCACGGCGGCAAGGTTCGACCGGCGCGTTTCAAGCAGTCGCCGGAGGGCACTCATGGAGGCCGGGACGTTGCCACCGTGGAAAGAAGCCCGGAGCGCGTCCAGTTCCTCACCAAATGCTCGCATGTCCATCCCCGCAAGGCTGGCTTCGCTCCGCACCGGCTTGTCGGGTCTGGACATCAAGACCAGGGTGAACGGATCGGAGGGCGAAATCTCCCTGAACGTGCGAACGAGGTTGGCGATCGCCGCCTTCCCGCGAGCGAAAACGGTAGCCCCCTCGCCCCCGGACCCAGCAGCAGCCGACGAGCCTTCGAGCAGCCGCATGCTGTAGGTGTCATCCAGCAGAACGATCCGCTCGGTGCGCGTGGACGTACCAAGCGCAGCGGTCAGGGCGGCGGGACGGATGAACCAGCGGGCAAGCATGAGTCCCACCAGGAGCATCGCCAGACAACGCAAGGCGAGCAGGATCAGCTCCTCGAACCGGACTCGGCGCCGATTCTTGCGCTGAGCCTCAACCACAAAGTCCATGGCTGCCCAGCGCACCCGTCGGAATCGCCGTCGGTTGAGCAGGTGGATCAGGATGGGCAGACCGACCGCGACCGCGCCCGCGGTGAAGAACGCGGGAGTCACCAAGGCGCCAAGCATGTAGCCGTACGCGGTCACGATTGAACCACGCCCCAGTGAAGATGGACGGCAGGCTGTGCCCGAGACGCAGCCAGGCGTCTCCCGTCAGCAACCGCCCACGCTTCCGAATTCCTTTGCCGGCCCTCCTC
The DNA here is from genome assembly GCA_018003015.1 of Phycisphaerae bacterium. Classification (NCBI taxonomy): domain Bacteria; kingdom Pseudomonadati; phylum Planctomycetota; class Phycisphaerae; species Phycisphaerae bacterium. The sequence goes on from JAGNEZ010000039.1 coordinate 26,214, forward strand.
CATCACCACCTTCGTGTCCCTCTTCTCATCCGCGCCGCCAGGAACGCCGCCAGCCCCGCATCCAGCGGGTCGCGGGTGGACAGCAGACAGTAGTCGACGCGGTTGTCCACGCAGGCGGAGCGAATCCGGCTGATGAACCGCTGGACGATCTCCAAGTAGCTCTCCCGCAAGGCCTGGGGATCGGCCAGGACCCGCCGGTCCGGCTGCTCGAGGCCGTCGAACAGGGTGTTTTCCCGAAACGGAAAGGCCAGCTCGTCGTGATCAAGCACGTGCAGCACGATCACGTCATGCCCGGAATGCCGCAGACGCTGCAAGCCGGCCGTCAAGGCATCGATGTCGGCCAGCATATCGCTGATCAGAACCACCAGGCCGCGCTGGCGGAGTTGGCCCGCCAGATCGGCGAGCAGGATCTTGAGGTCGGTGGTGTCATCCGGCTGGTTGGCCTCGATCAGCTCGATCATGGAAAGCAGTTGGGCGGTGCGGCTGGTGGGCGGAATCTGGCGGCGGATGGCATGATCGAACAGCATCAGGCCGCATGCGTCCTGCTGATGCATGAGCAGGTACATGATCGCGGCCGCCAGGGTGGCCGCATAGTCGTACTTGTTGCGCCAGCCGGCCCGCTCGTTCTCCGGATAGGCCATGGATCGCGAGCAGTCCAGCAGTACTTGGGTGCGGAGATTGGTTTCCTCCTCGTATTGCTTGATGTAAAGCCGATCGCCGCGGCCGTAGAGCCGCCAGTCGATGTGCCGGATATCGTCGCCGGGAACATACTCGCGGTGGGCGGCGAACTCAACGCTGAACCCGTGGTACGGGCTCTTGTGCAAGCCGGAGATGAAGCCCTCGACAATCACGCGAGCCCGGAGTTCGAGCCGCGAGATCTTGGCGAGAACCTCAGGATCCAAGTACTTTCTGTATTCTGCCATCCTGGGTCAACGCCGACTGATGGGGAGGGATCTGGGACAGCAACTCATCGATAATGCGATCCGTGGAGTAACCTTCGGCCTCGGCCGAGAACGTGGTGACGATCCGATGCCGCAGCACCGGATGGACGACCGCCCGGATGTCCTCGACCGAAACGTGGTATTGCCCGTGGAGGACGGCCCGGGCCTTGGCCGCCGACACCAGGAACTGTACCGCTCGCGGGCCGGCCCCCCACTTGATCATGCGAGCAGTGATCTCCGGGGCGCCGGGCTCGCCCGGCCGGGTGCGGCGCACGATGTCCAGGGCATGGGCGACCACATGCCGGGCGGCCGGCACGCGCCGGGCGACGTCTTGAAGCTCGAGCACCTGCTCGGCGTCCAGCACCGCAGGGATCGAGTCGCGGGCGCCGGTGATGTCGGTCGCGGTCACCTCGGCGATTCGCAACTCCTCGTCGTAGGTTGGATACCCGACGAACACCTTGAACATGAACCGGTCCTGCTGGGCCTCGGGCAGCGGGTAAGTGCCCTCCTGCTCGATTGGGTTCTGGGTCGCGAGCACGAAGAACGGCGGGGTAAGGACGTGGCGGCTGCCGCCGACCGTGACCTGGCGTTCCTGCATCGCCTCGAGCAGCGCCGCCTGGGTCTTGGGCGGCGTCCGGTTGATCTCGTCGGCCAGCACCACGTTGGCGAACACCGGCCCGCGGAGAAACTTGAACGCGCGGCTGCCGGTGGCCTTGTCCTCCTGGATCACCTCCGTGCCAGTGATGTCGGAAGGCATCAGGTCCGGCGTGAACTGGATCCGGGAGAAGGTCAGGTTCAATGACCTCGCCAGCGTCGAGATCATCAGTGTCTTGGCCAGACCGGGCACGCCCTCGAGAATGCAGTGCCCGCCGGCGAAGAGCGCAATCAGCAGCTCCTCCAGCACGCGATCCTGCCCCACGATCACCTTGCCGAGCTCGGCCAGAATGCGATCGTAGGCCGCCCGAAGCCGATGCACGGCGACTAAGTCGGCGTCCGCAGGCGCGTCGCTCGTCATCTTGGTTGGCTCATTCATTCAGTGGTTCCTTCTCCGCGGAGCTGCCAGCGCTCCGCTTTCAGCTACTCCGTTGTCCCGCTACCGAAGGGGAACCAGGCGAGGCTTCCCATTCAGCACGATCAGCCCACCGCTCTGTTCCTTTCTACCGCTGCAGGATCGGCAGATACCCGTAAGGCATCTGCAGGATGATCAGGGCGATCGACGTCCCGTACACCTTGCCGACGTAGTCACCATCCCAGGATCCATCAGGCCCTTGAGCGGCAAGCAGCCAGTCGCGCATCGAGGGAAAGTACCACTGCCAGTCGGCCTCGCCGCTCAGCCACATGACCTGGGCCATGTACAGATGAGCGTAGTAGTAATGACCCCAGCTGCCGCCGCGCTGTCCGCCACGGCCGATACTCTGCTTGACGAAGGCCAGGGATTTCTTGGCCATGGCGTTCTCGTACTGCCCGGCGTTGTACCAGCAGGCGACCGCGGCGGCGGTGATCGGCGGTCGGGCTCCGCCCAGACGATCCGCCCGATAGGTGATGCCGCCGTCGGGCAGCCAGGATTTCTCGAGATAGCCCAGAGCCTTGTCGATGGTCGTCTTGGGCACGGAAAGCCCGGCATTGCGGACCGATCGCAGACCCTGCAGCTGGGTGATCGTCACCGAACCCTCGTCGGAGCGCGAGTCGGGCGTGTAGAGCCAGCCGCCAAGCGTACTCTGGCTTCGCGAGGTGAGGGTCACGGCGTTCCGCAAGACCTGGCTGATCCGGTCTCGTGTCTCCGTGCTTGCCTCCATACCGTAGACCTGCCCGAGGAAGAGCATACTGAAGCCGTGGCCGTACATCGAACGGCTCTCCTCCTCAACGCGGGAAATAAGCCCATCTTGGTCCTGACAGCGAAGCAGGAACTTGGTGGCCGAGTTGACCTGGACCGCATACTTGCCCTCGATCGGCGTGTTGCCGTTGGCCAGAAGGGCCAACGCGGCCAGGGCGGTCATGGCTACGGGGAACTGACCCATCGATCCCTGATCGCGCCACGAGCCTTCGCGACTCTGGGTCCGGGCGAGGTACTCCAGGCCTCGGTCAATGGCCTTCTGGGTGTCGGGCGTCACCAAGGGAGGTAGAGGCGGGGGCAACGCGGCGCGCGCGATCGGTGTCAGAACCACGACCACGGCCGCGAGCGTCCGCAGGGCGGGCGTTCGGTGGAAACAGCGGCAAGACGCCGGTGCCCCACTTTCCGCACGGCACCGCCCCGGAGGCAATGCCGGTTTCATTCCTCACCTCGCAGTTTGCGCCTGCCGCTCCCTCCAGCCTGCAGGGGCAAGCCGGACCGCAGATCGATCAGCCGGTCTCGAACGAAGAGCGCCGGCCGTTCCATGAACTGCCGCCAGGAATCCTCGCTGAAAAACGCCTCGCGCGGGGGCAGATCGTTGTCCTCCAGATAGAATGCCAGAGCCTCGTCGAGGCACTGCCCGGCCTGGATCTGCAGCTGCCGGACCACCGCCCGCTCACGAACCTTGGTCGCCTGACGCGCGATCTCGCGGGCCTTCTCACGGAGCACCCCAAATAGTGTAAGCCAACCGGCCACATCGATCACGCGCGAGGCTTCGTCTGTTGGATTCACCGGGGGCACCGCCGGCTGACTGCCCGGCTTCTCCCAGGCGGCAAAATCGCTCGGCCGTATCGATTCCGGATCGACGCGACGGGTATCTAATTGGAAGAGCCCGGCCCGGCCGCAAGCCCGGCACGCGAAGACGGCGGATACCATGCCACGCTCCGGGTCCTGGCTGACACGGGTCCAGTCGATCGCCAAGGTACCCCCATCGCACCCGGGGCAGCGGTTCAGCAACAGATAGAGGTACGCCTCAGCGAAACTGTGCAAAATCAACTCACAACGATCCGCATCCATGCTCCGTGATCGTACCTCCGAGGATGACGGCCGGGAAGGGGGCGAAGCCGCCCGCGGAAGCCATCCGGGCGTGCCGGCGGCCGTGAGAACAAAATGGCACCCTCCGGCCGGTGTCTCTTCCCAACCTCGTCGAGCCATCCTAACATACTGGGCCTTCTTCGTTTTTACGCCGGGGAGAAGCGAAAGCGATGAACATACCGGGGCCGGCAGAGCCCAGTGTCTTCCGAATGAACTTCAAGCGTCCCGGACCGCGGGCCTGGGTGCGGGTCGGAGCGGCCGCCACCGAGGCCGTGGTGCGGGTGAATGGCCTCGAGGTCGGGCGGCACCTGGGGGCCTGGACACCGTTCGAGTTCGAGATCACCGCCCCACTGCGCGAACAGAACTTACTGGAGATTCACTGCCAAGACCGCGATCACCTGACCAACGGCTTTCTGCCGTGGCTGCAGGTACGCTGGAGCGGGGCGAGAGATGTCGAAATCCGCACCGAACCGACGTCCCAGCGGCCCGCGGCCCGGTCACGCGCCCGAGCGGATGGCACCACACTGGTGGTTGACGGCACGCCATTCAACGTCCGGGGAATACTGCATTGGGGTTACTACCCGGAGCTCCGGCAACCCAATCCCTCCGAAGAGCAGATCCGCCGGGAAATCGCGGACGTCAAATCCCTGGGATTCAACCTGATCAAGTTCTGTTTGTGGATCCCGCCGGAGCGTTACTACCAGCTCTGTGAAGAGCTGGGGATGTGGATGTGGCAGGAGTACCCCGTCTGGGCCCAGCCGCTCGAGGACCGGTCGGTGGTTCGCGAATACGAGGAGTACTTCCGGCACGACCGCCCCTATTCGCGAATCATCCTGCGGTCGTTGACCTGCGAAAACGACCACGTGGACCCAGTGTTGGGTCGGGAGTTGGTGGATCTGGCCCACAAGATGATCCCCGGCTGCCTGATTGTGGACAACAGCGGCTGGCTGTGTTCGGAGCGACACGGCGATTTCCAGGACGAGCACGTCTACCTGAACAACATGCAGATGCAGTTCTACGGGCGGCGGATCAAGGACAAGCTCACCAAGCCGTTCGTCGTGGGCGAAGGCTTCCAGGCTCAGACGGCATGCGCGGGCCCGCACGAGCTTGGCGTGGAAGTGCGCCGGCAGCAGATCGAGTTGCTGCTTCGCGACCTTCCAAACGCCGGATACGTCATCACCGCCATGCGTGAGCCGCCGCCTTGCCACAATGCGCTGTATGACCGCGATGGGCGACTCAAGTGCACACCGGAGCAGTGGGCCTGGCAAACCGGCCCGCCGGGAACACCGCGACCGATGCCCCCGCCCGGGAAGGTCGTCGTCGAACACGGAGTGGACCGGGGCGGGGGACAAGAGAACACTGCGAGCTCGAGCCGACTCAACCGCCTTCAGCCGGACCAGGTTCCGGTTCAGCGGAGAGGAGTCGACCAAGATCCCGTGACTCCGCCGGCTATCATCGGCCCGCGGAAGGGTGAATGGAAATGCCCGGACCACACCTGGCATTCGACGCACGTGGCGGTGCTCGACCCGGCCCTGCCCGCCAGGCTCATCCGGGAAGAAGCCCACTTTGATCTGCTGTCTGGACGCGTTCTGAGCCACTGCGAGGGCACCCGGGTGCTGGTGGAAGTCCAGGAGACGTGGTGGGGCAAGCCACGCCGCTTTCCAGTCGTGATCGAGTTCATGAGCCAGGGCCAGCGGATGGTCGTATCGGCGTTTCGGCATGATACGCCGGCCGGCCGCGAGCTGGGGAGGGTGCTTCAGGACCGAGACGACGATGCCCCGGAGATCGGCCCGCTTGTGGGCACCTCGATCGTGCTCGAGGACTGGGAGATGTCGCTGGACGAGCGGGAGTGGCATCGGGTCAAGTGCGATACGCCGTTGGTCAACCGCGGCCGGAACATCTTCGAGGGCTGGGCGACCTTTCGTACCTGCGTGGACTATCCCGGCGGCAAACGGATGCTGCACTGCGACTCGGTAGGCGACTACTACGAGGTCTTCATCGACGGCCAGCGGATCGGCGAGGCCGGGCCGCGACATGGAACCTGGGACGGCACGCGCGACATTCCCCGTGATTTCGAGGTGAGTATGCCGGCCGGGCGGTGTGAGGTGGTGTTTCGAGTCCGCGACTGGCGCGGCGCCGGGGGAATGATCGGGCCGGTGTTCTTTGCCACGGATCTGGCCGAGCGGATCCTGTAGAACCCGGACCTCTCGGCATCACGGTTCGCCTAAAATAAACCCGGCCTCGCCCCGAGAGCGAGACCGGGTTCGGGAGAACCCCTCGATCCATTCACAACCATCCGTGGCTTCGAGCCTTGCCGTCCGTGGCCAGGGGTTTACTGCAAGAGCGACAGGGCGGTCTGCGGGATCTGGTTGGCGATCCCGAGGATCGAGGTCGTGCTCTGGACCAGCACCTGGGCCCGAGTCATGGCCGCAACCTCGACCGCGATGTCGGCATCCCGAATGGCGGACTCCGCCGCCGTCACGTTCTCCAAAGCGACATTCTGGCTGTTGATATTGGTTTCGATCTGGTTCTTCTGCAGACCGCCGAGCCGACCGCGAATAATCGCCACCTGGTTAATGGCTTCGGAGACGATCTTCTCGGCCTGCATCATGTGATTGCCGGTCAGGGAGCTGCTGCTGCCATCCTTGATGGTGTAGAGGAAGCCGACGTTGGCGTTGCCGAGGTTGCTGCTGCCCATGTTGGGAATCCCGATCGAGACCTGGCCGTTGGGATTGACCTCCGGCCCAATCTGGAACGTGGCTCCGCCGCCGGTGATGGCAAAGGAGGTGGTTCCGAGGTTGGTGCCGCGGTCAGCGGTGAGCAGGAGGTTCAGGTCGAGGCCGTTGGCCCGGATGGACGCATCCAGTCCGCTCACGGAGGCGGCCTGTCCGTTGATGAGCACACCCGCATCGCGTCCCTCGTCGACCGCGGTCGATCCGGTCGAGACGATGAAGGTGCCATCGATCGGTTTGACGGAGACGAAGGCATCGGAGCCGTAGTCCTGGCTGTTCAGATAGAGGTGGCCGGCACTGGCGATGGCCGAAACGCCGGTCGTATAGGTGGACTTGTTGATGGCCGACGCGATGTTGGCGATGGTCGAACCGCTGGTCAGCGAGATGACCTCCATGCCGTTGACGCCCTTCACCTCGATGGTGACATTCTCGGCGATGGCTGCACCAGAGAAGACCACCTGGGCCGTCTGGGCGGACTGGTTCACCTCGACGGTGACCGTCTGGAAGGAACCCTGCGGCACCCGGGCGCCGAAGACGGTCACCGTGGTGATGGCCGACGCGGCGATGCCCGACACCGAGTACTCGTAGTGGCCGTTGATCAGCTTCTGGCCACCAAACTGGGTGGTATTGGCAATCCGGTCGATGGACTCGATGATCGAATCCACCTGCAGCTGATCGGCTTTGAGCTCGTCGGGGCTGATGGCCCCGGTGTTGGCCGCGTGGTTGGTGAGAGCGCGGACATCCAGCAACAGCGATGATATCTCGTTGAGGGCGCCCTCGGCGGTTGAGATGACGTTCAGAGCCCGCTGAGAGTTGTCCACCGCCTGGGTGATTCCGCGGATTTCGTTCCGCAGGGTCTCCGAGGCAATGAGACCGGCGGGGTCGTCGCGACCGCGATTGATCCTCAAGCCCGTACTCAACCGTTCGAGGCGGGTGGTGAGGTCGTTCTGGTTCGCGGCCAGTTTGTGAACCGCCTGGATCGAGGGGATGTTCGTGTTGATACGACTCATGGTATCCTCCCTGACAGTCGGGCAAGTATCCGTTCTTGCACCGGAGGGAACACAGCCGTGTGTCCCATTGATCGGATTCAGGACCCGATCCACACCCGACCCGCCAGCAGCGGATTCCACCGCACTTCTTGCGGGATGCCCCGGCGGTCATGACCCTTCGGTCCACACCACCCGGGCCAAGGCACTCAGGCTGATGCTCCCAATCAGCCCCCGCCACTCCCTGGCGGGCTGCGGCCGGCAACGCCCACGAACGCCGCCGACGGCCTTGACTCGTCCTTGCCCCCCCTACCCCGTCCCTTCCACCGTTCCCGTCGCGGGTTTGGCGGCGGGTCCGATTATGCCATTCGGGATGTCGACTACTTGCCCGGATGGCCTTTAGTTATTAATTCCTGCTCCCAACGACCCACCTTCCCGAACCCTGCTGACAGGCCGCCGGTTATCCGTTTCTTCGGCAGCCAACCCGCGTGACTCCACCTAAATTCTTACTGAAGCAGCGTCAAAACGTTCTGCGGAGCCTGGTTAGCCATCTGCAAAACCGAGGTGGACGACTGGACCAGGATCTGGGCCCGGGTCAGCCGGCTCGTCTCGGTGGCGAAATCGGCATCGCGAATCGCGCTTTCGGCAGAGGTCGTGTTCTCGAGAGCGATCGCCAAGGCATTGAGCGTCGACCCGAGCGTGTTCTTCTGGAACGCCCCGAGCCGTCCGCGGAGGGCCGAAATCTGCTGGTTGGCCGCACGAATCACACGCTGAGCGGTCTCGAAATTGCCGGAGGTCAACTGGTTGGTCTGGCCGCTGCCCAGCGACGAGAGATAGCCGATGTCGCCGCGTCCAAGACCACCGGAGTAGACGCTCTGGATGCCCAGACTGGCCATCGAATTGATACCCAGCCGCGGGGAGATGCTGAAGTCCGCGCCGCCGCCCGTAATATAGAAGGTCTTGGTCGCCGCGGTCTGCGTGGCGAAACCCCCGGCCAGGACCATGTCCATACTCAGGGCCGTGGTGCGGAGCGACGCATCCAGCCCCTGGGTAATCGCATCCACGCCATTCACGCGCACCCCAACATCCACGCCGTGGTCCATGTTGCCGCTGTCGCCACCGGTCACCGTGTAGGTCCCGTAGACAGCTTCCACCGAAATGAAGATGTCAGAGCCGTACCCCGTGCTGCTGAACACCACGTTGGAGCCGCTCAGAATGGCCGAAAGGCCGGTCAGGGACGTGGACTGATTGATCGCAGCGATCACCGCGGACCCCGCGGTCCCGCTCGCCAGACTGATCTGCTCCGAACCCAGCGTACCGGTGATCTGAAGCGTGACCCCGCCGGCGCCAATCGCCGAACCGGCATGCACCAGTCGCGCCGTCTGAGCCGACTGGGTGACTTCCAGAACGACGTTGCGATAACCGCCGTTGGGCAGGCGAGCCGAGTTGATCTGGAGGCTGGTGATCGCGGAAGCTGTCGCCCCGGTGGAGATGCCGGAAGTCGTGTAATCCAGACTTCCGTCCAGCAGTTTCTTGCCCTGGAACTCGGTCGAGCCGGCGATGCGGTTGATGGTATCCAGAATGGAGTCGATCTGGAGTTGGTTGGCCGCGATTTCCTGGGTGCTCAAGCCGGCCTCGTTGGCGCTGTGGTCAACAAGGCTCTCCAACTCGATGAGCAGCGAACTGACCTCCTGGAGGGCCCCTTCCCCGACGGAGATGATGTTATCGGCCCTTCGGGCGTTGTCCATCGCGGCGCTGATCGCGGTCATCTCGGAACGTAGCGTCTCGGAAGCAATCAGACCGGCGGGGTCATCTTTGCCCGAATTGATGCGCAGACCGGTGCTCAGTCGCTCCAGGGCCTGGTTCATCGCCTGGTTGTTGCGTCCCAAGATCCGTGCAGACACGATCGAAGGAACATTGGTATTGATACGACTCATGTTCGCGTGCCTCCATACTACCGCGGTCCCGCCGTCCCCTGGAATCGACCCCCTGGGCAAAAGCGAAACCGTAGTCAACTCACGACCATCGGCATGCGGCCGGGGCGGCTCAAGTCAACCGCCGCAACCGCGGGCTCGCTCGGTATTCGGTTGTCCCGCGATCGGGCGTCGCGTGGCCGCCACCCAGGAAGCCCGATCACACACCCGATCGCTTTCGATCCCCCGGAGTCTCCCGTCGCAGCCCGCGAATGGACATCTTCGATTCCCGCGGACCCGCCAGGAAACTCCAGCGGCGTTCGTGGGATCGTCATGCGAATATCGGTGCTTTAGCTTTCTTGGGACGGTCCGAATGAAGGCCGCCACAGGCCGCGACAGGTTCCCGGACATTGACTCGGTCTCACCCAACCGAAGGCCGGGCTCTCGCGCGGCACCAACCGGTATTACCGGACAAGCCGAGCCAAGGACCGATCATCTCAAGGCACAAAAAAAAAGCGAGCATCCGAGAAAAAAGTGGCCAGAACAACGAGAGAAAATGATTAGCGGGCAGCATCAAACCGCCCAAGAGGGGAGTTCACGCGGGTCGCATTCAAACGCAAACAGGGGGCTGCAGCCGCGGCCCCGAACCATCCGCCAGCTCTGCCGCTTACCTCCATTTTAACCCCAAAAACCAGCTCGGCAACCGGTCTTCCCGATTCCACCAGGCAGCACACCCACGGGTATATTGAGGGTGAAATGGCCTTCGACCCCTCGAAGATGAGCAAGGAAACCGCCGTCGAGGCCGTCGCCTGTTTGGGAATCAGGCTTCTCAAGCAGCGTTACCCCAACCCGCTTCCAATCCTGGCTCGCTTCGGATGAGCCCCTTTCGGCGGGACCGACGAAGAGCGGGGAACGGCCATCTGCACGACAGCCGTTCCCCGTTGGCCCGCAGACCCATGGCGCCGTGTGGCAGATGCGCCTCAGGGACTCCCGGGGCAAGCCCGTAGGCTCGCGAGACGCCCGCCCGCCGGTAACTCATGTCCCGATTCGGCGAGCGGCTATTGCGGCCCATCACCTACTGCTGCAGCAGAGAGAGGACACTCTGCGGCGTCGTGTTGGCGATGGACAACACGCTGGTGCCGGCGTTGACCAGGATTTGAGACCGGGTCAACCGCGAAGTCTCCGCCGCGAAGTCGGTATCGCGGATGGTCGACTCGCTCGAACTCAGGTTCTCCATGGTGATGGAGAGCGAACTGATGTTGGTCTGCAGCGTGTTGCGTTCGAAAGCACCGAGCCGTCCGCGGAGCACGGCCACCTGGCGAATCGCCTGGTTGAGAATGAGGGAGGCCTGATGGGCGTTGCTGGTGCTCCGAGAGACCTCGAATTCACCACCCTGCTGGATCTGGCTGAGGAAGCCGACATTGGCGTCGCCGAGCATGGCCGCTGCGATCGACTGGATGCCAATGTTCACCTGCTGGTTCGGGCTCACGTCAGGTCCCAGTTGGAACAGCGCTCCCCCGCCGGTGATGGCGAAGCTGGTGGATCCCAGACCCATGGTTTCGTTGAGGGTGATCTGCATGTCCAGGGTCCGGGTATTCAGGAAAAGGTCCAGGCCCCGGCCGGTAACGGTCGCGCCGTTGATCATGCCAACGGCATCGCGGCCCTCGTCGCGCTGCACCAAGGAGCCGGCGGAGTCGGTGACGATAAAGGGGCCCCCCGTCAAGAGTGGCTTGATCTCAACGAACTGGTCGTTGCCGTAGCCAACGCTACGGAAGGCGATGCCGCTGGCGGGGTTGGCCGAGTTGATGTAGATGGCCTCGACCCCGGTGGCCTGACTGTCGAGATTGACGGCCTTGAGCATCTGGTCGACGCCCTGGCCGGCCTGGAACTCGATCGTGGTGGTGCCTTTGTTCCCAGCGATCACCAGGGAGGTGTCGTTGAGAGTCGCACTGCCGCGGAACTGGAGTTCGGCCTTCTGAGCGGAGGTGGTCACGGCCACATCGACCGGAATGTAGGCATAGGAGCCGAACTGCACGCCGTTAATGCTCACCGAAGCCAGCGCGCTGGTATGCACGCCGCTGGTGACGTAATCAAGCGATCCGTTCAGCAATTTCCGCCCGGCAAAACTGGTCGTGTTGGCGATGCGGGTGATCGATTCGATAGCCGAGTCGATCTGCAACTGGTTGGCGGACTTCTCGTCGTCGGACATCGCCGCGTCGTTGGCGATCTCCACGATCAGTCCCTGAATGTCGATGAGCAGAGACGCCACCTCGTTGAGCGCCCCTTCACTCGTCGCAATGATGTTGATCGCCCGTTGGGAGTTGCTGATCGCTTTCTCCGTTCCGGCGATCTCGGCTCGCAAGCTCTCCGAGTTGATCAGACCGGCGGGATCGTCTGCACCGCGGTTGATTCTCAAACCGCTGGACAACCGCTCGAGCGAGACCTGAAGATCCCGCTGTGTCGAACGCAAAGTGCGCTGGGCGACGATGGCCGGTACGTTAGTGTTGATTCTAGCCATTTGCAATCCTCCTTGATTGAATCTTGGCTACGAAACCCGTCATCTTGACGGGCGTTCCCGGGGCGTTCTGGCCCCCGGGCTGGCCGGCGCCTAACCCTTCTTGGCGGCTCCCGCCGTGTCCTTATGAGCTCCTGCCACAGCGGCGATGTCTTCCGGTTTGACCGATGCCGCCGCACGATTCTCCCGCTTGATCGCCTCGTATACTTCCTTGCGATGAACGGGTACTTCATTGGGAGCGTTGATACCCAGTCGAACCTTGTCGCCGCGAATATCCACAACCGTGATCTCGATATCGTCGCCGATCATGATTGTCTGATCGCGTTGTCTGGATAGCACCAACATCCTCGGCTCCTTCCTTGGCCATGCCGATGCTTCATGGATCTATGCCCGGACCGCACACCGAGGCGAACGTTGACTCGGCAAAACAACTCGTGGCAACGATCAGCGAACGTTCACCACTCGCCTCGCGGTCAGGCAACCGATGACGACGCGGCACGCCGGCCTCTACGGTATATGATACCACGCCCGCCTCCGGCGGGCCGGGGCATTAGCCCGTTTAGGCCGTAAGTGCCGCATCTAGGCGGTCTTACTGACGGCTCCCTGGCGCGAGGTCAATTGCATCAGGGGATGACGCGTGGAGTATCTGCGATCGGATAGGACCAGTTGCCTGGCCGTCCGGGTCTCCACGTTCACCACCAGAGGCCCCTGGAGGTTACCAGTCAGGATGTTGTCAACCTTGTTCACAATGATGAACACCTGGGCGGCCGACGGATCCGAAAGCCCGATCTGGCTGAGTTCGTCGAGCTTGACGGGCACGACGTAATCAGGCACGAACAGGCGCGGGTCGCAGACCACGAACGCCAAATCCGGCCGATCCACCGCCTGCAGCCAGTAGAAGCCACTCTCCTCGGCGGTCTGGATCAGAGCGTAGGCCTGCTGATCCGGAAACCCGAGGACACCCTTGGGGAACTGGATCAGCCGGCGCTCGTCGACCTCCAACGGTCCAAAGCGCGACGTCTGAATAATCATCGCGACACTCCTCGTAGACCCTTCCATGGCCGATTGACTGGTCCCGTGCACCCCGGCTCCGCCGGCCGGCGTCATCCTTAACGTCCGGACCACCGGCGATCCCGGTCACCTCCATCCGCGCGGGACCCGCCTGCGTCATCCCGATCGCAACCCGGCACACCCCGCGCCGGGCAATCCTTCCTCGCCACCGCCGGGTCAAGCGCGGCCGCAAGGACCCTCTTCGCCCGCCCACCGCGCTTCGCGGCGGGCATCTCTCCTGCTCACTCTCCGCCCGTCTTCCCCCGGTCTGTTCTGAACCGCCGCAACGACTATTCGAGATAGTCGAGCAGCGAAAGCTGCATCAACTGCGCGCCGGTCATCAGGTTGGCCTGCAGAGTCGTCTGGGCCAGCTGAAACTGGGTGACCGCCTCGGTGTAGTCGAGATCCTTCGCCTGGCTGAGCAGCGACTGGGTGGCGACCACCGCGTCCTCGGTGTACTGCTGCCGGATGTCCATCGCCTGGGCTCGGGCCCCGACCTCCCCCTGGATCCGGCTGGCTTGCTCGATGAAGGACTCAAGCTTGGCCGAAGCCGCGCTGATCCTCACCGTATCATCGTGCATCAACCCCTCGTACAGCATGTGCAGGGCCGTGAAAACGCTGTCTGGAACGATGCCGTTGGTATCATCGCTGACGATCTCGGTTCCGCTGGTGGACTTCAGGATGCCGAGGTGGTCACCGGCGGCGGAGAGGTTCTCCTTCGAGATCACCAGATCCTGGGCTCCACCCGTGCTGTCCGCGATCCGAATGCCGTTGCCGTTGACGGCCAGGGAAGCGGTCACCGCCACGCCGGCCGCCGCCGCCGCAGCGTTGATCTTGTCGAGCACATCCTGGACGGTGCGGGCCCCGGTCAGACTCACCTCGAAGGTGACATCGTTCTTGGCCCGAATGCTGAAATCGGCCCGGCCCTCGCGAACAGTCACCCCCGCGCCCTGGTTCATGTCGGAGAGCAGCGTGCCGGCGTAGTAGGATCGAATACCGAGAGTGGTCGCGGTCGTCCCGCCGGCCTCACCGATCTTCAGCTCCGAACCGGAGACCAGATTGACCACCTCGATCGCGGTCCCGGCGGCGTTGATCTGAGCGGTCACGTCCAGGCCCGAGGAGTTGATCAGGTTGAGCACATCCTGGACCGTCGTCGCTCCGGACAGGTCGACGTCCGCCTCGCGCCCGCTGCTGTTGATGTGGATCGATTCGAGAGCGGCGCCCGCGCCGCCGAAGAGGGATGTGATCTCGGTCATCGTGGTCACGCGGCATCTTAGATCACTGCCGGTCATCGTGGCGGCGCCGCTCCCGAGGATGCCGAGACTCCGGGCGGTGGTCCCGCTTCCGGATTCGGCTACCGTGACCTCTCCCGCGGTAGCCACGATCTCGAGCCCGTCGCCCGCCGCACTGAGGGCGGCATGGAACTGGCCGCCAGGGCCAACGGTCAGGCCGGCATCGGCAGCCGCCGCGTTGATCGACTCGAGCACATCGCCGATCGTATCGGCGGTGGTGAGGTCAACCTGAAACGAGGTCGCCGGGGCGGTCACCGAGATACGAATGACGCCGCCCTGGATGCCGGTGCGGGTGGCGCCATCACAATCGACAAGCCGGGTACCTTCCGTCAGGGCGGGATCGAGATCGAGGTAACCCCCAACCTTGGAGGACAGAGCTCCGAAGAGGTCCGCACCGTTGAGGTTGATCGCGGGATCCTGGCCGGCATCGACGGTGGTCCGCACCGAAGCCGTGTCGCCGCGGTACTCGGCCACCCCGTGATCCTGGGTGAAAGGCGTTGAACGAGTCTGCTGACCACCGAAGAGGTACATGCCGTTATACTGGCGGTTGCCGACAGTGGCAAGTTGATCGATGATCCCGAGGATGAGTTGGGCTTCAGAGACCCGTTCCTCGTGGCTGACCGACCCGTTGTTGACCATGGTCAAGCCGATGTTGTGGGCGTCGATGAGCAGCGAGCTGACCTCGCCAACGGCGGTATCGGTCGCGGAAAGGAAGCTGCTGGCATGCTGAATGTTGGTCAGCAACTGGTTCTGACGTTCCAGGACTTCACTGAGCTGGGTGGCCCTGGCCGCGCCGACCGGATCCTCGCTCGGCGCGTTGAGCTTGCGGCCGCTGGCGATGCGGTTCTGTTCGAGGAACAGGTTCAGCGTGTTCGCCCGCAACGACTCGAGCAAAGAGTACGATCGCAGGTTATTGCTGACCCGGTTGATGCTGATCGCCGTCACGGCCATGATCGCACCTAGCTCACAATCGCCAGAGTTTCCTGAATCATCTGGTCCACGACCGTCGTGTACCTCGCCGCGGCCTGAAAAGCCCGCTCGAACCTCAGCATCGAGATCGCCTCTTCATCAAGGCTCACGCCGCTGATCGACTCGCGCTGGGCGGTGAGCGATGAGACAATCGTGTTCGCCGACTTCACCCCGGCCTGGGCGGCGTTGCTACGGGTGGCGACGTCGGAGGCGATCGCATTGAAGAACTCGGTCATGCTCTGGCCGCGCAAGCCACTGAGCGACTTGCTCGCCAGCTCCGCGATGGAGGCGGCGTTACCGCCGTCGCCGACGGCGTGGCGGGTGGCCGCCGCCAGCAGCGACGAATCGTCTGCCAGGTCCGCATTGACCGCGAGATCCTCGGAGTTGGAGCCGGTGAAGAACACGTTCACGCCGAGGGCGGCCAGGACATTGGACGTGTCCTCTCCAAACGTGACCTCGTAACCGCTGTCGGCGATGATGCGGAGCCGGCCGTCGGCGGTGGCCTCGGCCCGGACGTTCGCGGCCGCGTCGATCTTCCCGGCCAGGGTGCGCAGAGAATCGTCCGCTCCGATCCCGTCAAGATCGACCTCGATGGTCATCGCGACCCGGGTCACCGGATCGGTATTGGTGTCGGTCACGTAGAGTATGAAAGTTCCATTCTGTGGTACCAGATCCAGGTTGGCCTCGGCACTGTTGAGCGCGGCGTCGAGGTCGGATACGTCGAAGGCCCCGGTCAGGTCGGTGTACCCCCGGATTCCCTGGCCGGAGGCATGCACCTTGTTGACCTCATGGATCAAAGCCTGGGACAGACTGTTCAGGGCCTGGACATGCCCGAGTACATCACCGTCCCGGGCTTCGACCAGGCCCGCCATCTCGCCGCCAATCAGGGAGACCTCGCGCATGTTGTCCGCGAACCGAACCACGACTCGCGGCTCGTTGTCGGTGGTCTCCAGGGTGGTGGTCATGCCGCGACTGATCCCGCCGGAGATGAATAACTCATTGCCGATGTAGACGTTGACGGAACCGTCCGGCTGATCGCGAACCTGAATCTGGACGATCTCGCTCATCTGGCGAAGCAGGTCGTCACGCTGGTCGCGGAGCACACCCGAGCTGCCTTTGCTCGAGCTTTCGAGAGCCGTGATCCGGATATTCAGATCCGCAACCTGCCTGGACAGCAGATCGACCCCCTCCGCGTCGTTCTGCAACTGGGTATTCAGTTCGTCACGCATGCCAAGTACGTCCACCCGCTGCCGCTGAATCTCGCGGATCAGCGAGTCCGCCGCGGTGATGACCATCCCTCGGGCGGCCGTGTCGTGCGGCGTGTTCTGCAGCGTGCTGAACGAGTTGAAGAAGTTCTGGAGCAGGCTCGACAGATCGGAATCGCTGAGCTCGTTCATCACCGACTCGATCCGGCTCAAGGTCGCCTCCTCGGCGAGCGCTCCGGCTTGATCGCCGGTGGCAATCCGCAGACGACTCTCCAGCGACGCATCCACGTTGCGACGAAGAGCGGTCAGGGCGACGCCGCCTCCGGCCATGAAGCCCTCGGGCAGGTTCGCACCCACCAGGCCGGACAGCTCGGGCGTCTGACGCGTGTAGTTGGCGCTGCCGGCGTTCGACACATTGTTGCCGACCACTTGCAGGGCGCTCTGGTACGCCAGAAGCGCGCTTCGGCCAATCTGTAGTGCGCCTGTCACGAGACCCATGGCTACCCTACCGCCTCAAAAACGTGGGCCACATTCGACCGCTGCTTCTGACCCGTGCGACCGTACACATCGTTGCCCGGACCGCCGCTGGTCATCGACGCCAGCACCGCTCCCAGGTGTTTGAGCATCTCCTGACTGACCAGGGTCGTCACCACCCGGACCTTCTCCATGTCCTGGAGAACAACCTTGAGCCCCTCGGCGGCACTGAGCAACTGACTGCGCCGCGGCTCGGAAAGCCGGTCGGCCAGCTCGGACAACCGGATCCGGGCACCCGACGACTCGACCAAGCCGAGCCCTTCGACCATCTTCTGGGTAATCTGGCGGCGCAGGCCGTCACGTTCCCGCAATCGGGATGCCAGGGTCGCTTCCTGGGCGGTGATGGCGGAGATCCGCTCAGTCTCGGCGGCTCGGATCGCCTCGAGCTTCTCGCTCATCATCGTGGCCAACTCGCCGTACATGGCCGTCAGGTCGTGCAGCAGCCGGGCGAGGTCGCGCGCCAGAATGTCAACGCTGGGCCGTGTCACGGTTGATCTCTTTCGCATACCGTTTACAGATCACATCGCTGAGATCGGTCTTCAGCGAACTCGACGCCCGCTTGGCCAACGCCATGTCAAGCTGGGCCCCGAACATGTCCTCGCCTCGACCGCCATGCCCGATCCTGCCCTTGAAGGGGTTGTCGCGGGCCATCTTCATCATCGGGCCGAAGAACGTCGCACCCACCAATTCGTCCGCCACCTGCCGGAGCATCCGCTGCCGGAGTCCCGGCGTGGCCGTCGCCACGGCGGCCGAAGTCATGTGTGTGGGGTCCATACGCATCGGTTCTCTCCTGCTCTCACTTGTCCACGATCACGGTCGCGTGCAGTCGGCCGGTCTCATGCAGCTTCTGGATGATCGTGATCCGGTCCTGCGGAGGCACGCGAAGCAGATTCAGAGCATCGACCAGGTCCTGCAAACTGGCCCCGCCCTTGTTCTTGGGATCCAGGGCCACGAAGTTCTGTTCAACCACCTGCGACTGGCCTGGCACGGGCTTGGCCTTCGGCACCGTCGTGGTGATGGTCAGGCCCTTGTGGCTGATCACCGTGGGTGATATCTCCACGTCGCCGCTGATGATCACTGTCCCCGTCGCTTGGTTGATGTTCACCCGGGCCTCAGTGGCTGGCATGACCAGTGGGCAGTTCTCGAGGTCGTACAGGAATCGGGCGGGATTGTCGCGATCGACCGGCGGTATCCGAACCACCACCGTCCGCGGGTCGACGGCCAGGGCGACATCATCGGGTCCGTCCTCCGAACCCACTTTCGAGGCACTGTTGATGGCAAAGGCAATCGCGTGAGCGACACCCCACTCATCGTGGCCCTGGGCGATAACCAGCGTGGCGTAGGTCTCATCCGGCTGGATGCCCGGCTTCGAGCGGATCGCCGGCGGCAACTCGCGGCCGAGGGCGACATAGTGATGAATCCAGTCCTGCTCGAGCGTCGCTCCCTGGCTGATGTGCGCCACGGTGAGCATCTCGGGGGCATTCACCTGAAGCGGTCCGCTGGCCAGGGCCATCACGCCGCGGGTGTCGTCCGGATTCGGGCCGAGCAACGGCGTGATCATGAGCCGCCCACCTTTGAGGCTCTTGGCCGGTCCCAGGCTGCTCACGACCACGTCGATTCGATCGCCTTCCCGAGCACCGTTCTCCGGCAGAGTGGCCTCGACCTGAACGATGGCGACATTCTTGGCATCCTTGAGGTCGTCCAGGGAGACAACCGGGTTGGCGAACTTCTTCTGCAACTCGGCCAGGGCCCGAATGGTGGGCGCGTACTTGCCGCCATCACCCGTGCCCTGCAGACCGATGACCAGCCCCAGACCCATCACCTTGTTGGAGCGCGCACCCTGGAGATGGGTGATGTCCCCGACTCTGGGGTTCGCCGCCGCAGCGCTCGCGACAGCCAGCACGGCCAGCACGGCCGGTGGCCACGGCATCCAAGATGTCCTGCCAGAACAACGCATCCACGGCTCCTTAGAACGGGCGCACCCAATCCAGAATCTTGGGAATCCAGCCTCGCCGCGTCGAATCGCTCACCGCCCCCTCGGTCTTCTCGATCAGCTCCATCTCCGCAATCTGGGTGCTGAAGACCGAATTGTCCGCGGTCACGTCCTCGCTCCGGCACACACCGGTCAGCGTGATGTCGAATCCCTCTTCTCCGTGGAGTTCCCTGATCCTGGCCTCGAGGACCAGGTTGCCGTTGGGCTTGATGTCCACGATCGTGGCCTGGATCTTGGTTGTGAACTTGTCCTCGCGCTCGCTGGAGGCGTCACTCTTGAGCTGGTTGTCGTAGGTGAAATCGAAACCGGGCTTGCCGTTGCTGAGCTTGTCCTGCCCGAGCTTGGTGCCCGGATAAAAGCGGAACCAGTCGTTCAGCTTGCCCTTGATATCCCACTGCTTCTTGGCGTCGAGCTTGCCGTCGGCTTCGTACTTCTTCTGCTGGCGGACGACAATCGTGACCAGATCGTGCACCTTGAACTTGCGGGCCGGTGTCGTAGGAACGGCGATCAGGCTCACCCGCTCAACGGCCGTCGTCACCGCCCGGGAAGGTTCGCGCGGCGGAGCCGACACGAAGCCGACCAGCGGCCCTTGGGCGGAAGCGGAAGCCGGATCCCGATCGGCACGAGGAGCGTTGCTTTCGATTGGGCGGATGGGCGGCGTCTGCCAGAGCGAGGAACTCTGAGCTACGGCGGCGTCCAACGACACGAACATCGTCGCGATAAGGATCAGGAAGATGGCAGGACGATTCAAGGCCGTTCCTCCTTACCCAGGGCGACCGCGTCGGAAGGAGCCGTCTCGAAACCGGACACCTCCGCGGTGCGCGGACCGGTGACGACGGCAGCGAACTTGAGCCGCGAAGCCTCGTTCTGAAGCATGACCGTCTCCCCGTAGCCTCCCGCCGTCATCGCCTTGGCCACACCCTTGATCTGCACGCCACCACGGTTCACCAGAACGGTCACCAGGTCGTTACGGTTGACCAGGGGCAGGGGCTCGATGTCTCGGGGAGATAGTCGCTCGCCGCGCGTGATGAACCTCTTGACCCGCTGCCCGACGAACGGGGCGGTGTCATCCACGCCCATGTCGGCCACCTGCTCGACGGTCTGCTCGACCAACGCGATATCGCCGAGCGCAATGGTCTCACCACGATTGAGCGGGCGGCTGGATACGACCATGGACTTGCGAAGGGCGACCTGAGCGATCACCGGGACCACCTGCTTGATGGCCTTGCCTTCACGAATCGTCACTTCCAGAGTCACCATGCCCAGAAGACGGTCGGTGCGATCGGTGATCTCGAAGCGGTACGTCGGCTGGGACAGCGGCAGCAAGCGGGCAACCGCCGGACTGAACTGGATCACCGGCGTGCCACCCAGCTTGCCAAACCGGTTCGTCAGGTGAGTTCTCAGGTGGGCTTCGAGCGTATTCATGGACGGGGCCGGTCGAGTGGCCGGGACCGAGGCCGCCGAACCGCCCGTGGTGTCGGCCGGCTTCGTGGCGACGGTGTCCTCGCCTTGGACCCGGCTGACCACACACTGGCTGGGACCACGGAAGATCCACTGGGAGAGATTGGCACCCCGCTCGGACAGGGCGGCCTGAACCTGGGCGAGATCGATGGCCACCGCCTGCCCCCCCGCGGGTGATGAGGCGACGATCCAACGCCCGGCCAGACTGGCGGCCTCACCCTGAAGCTCGGAGATGTCGGCGAGGGTGATCTGCGCTCCGTCAACGACCGCCTTGGGATAGAGGCAAACGACGCTGGCACGATCATCGGCCAGCGCGAGCGAAGGAAACAGGCAAGAGACCACCAGGCACCAGCCGAGACCACGACGGAACGCCGCTCCGTCGGGCTGGGCATGGTGTATTCCACGATCGCAGGTCATCCTGACCCGGACGGGCGGCTTCTTGCCGCCCGAAGACCACCACCCCCTGATCTCATTCATCCTGTCGGCTGCATCCTGCATCGACGACCTCCGCGTCGCTCCAATTCCTACGCGACCCGCACGACTCCTCGTGTCTGCTGCACCCTCAATCCCTGTCTCGACTCGTTTCCGTACGTTCGTTTCCCCCACCCCTCAGATCGACTGCCGGCGACCGTCGCCGTTCTACTGACGCAAGTTGGTCACCACCCGCAGAGCCTCGTCGGCACTCTTGATCGATTGCGAGTTCAGCTCGAAACCCCGCTGAGTGAAGATCAGGTCCACCAGCTCGCGGACCGGTTCGACATTGCTGCCCTCCAGCGACCCTTGCCGCAGATTGCCCATGCCATCCTGCATGGGATTCGCGGTAACCGGCGTGCCCGACGCGTCCGTCTCGACGAACAGGTTCTTGCCGATCGACAGCAGGCCCTCCGGATTCACGAACCGGGCGAGTTCGATCTGGCCCACCTGAGTCAACTGGCTGTTGCCCTGCTGGCGAACGGAAACCATGCCGTTGTTGGCAATCGTGATGCTGTCCTCTGCGGCACTCTCGGGAATGTTGATCGCCGGTTCGAGGATTGAGCCCTCGCTGTTGGACAACACCAGGTCCCCATTGGCATTGCGGACCAAGTTGCCGTCGCGGGTGTAGGCGATGATCTCCTGCCCGTTGTACAACGTCCGCACCTGCAAGAAGCCCTCGCCCTCGATGGCCACGTCCAGCTTGCGCGTCGTGGGGTCGACTGGACCGGTATCGAACATCAATTGCGTTCCGGAGACATCGACGCCGAGTCCGACCTCGATCCCATGAGGGATGGGGCGATCATTGAAATCGCGGATGCCCGGCTCCCGCCGGATCTGGTACATCACATCCTCAAAATTGGTCCGTGACCGCTTGAAACCGGTTGTGTTGATGTTCGCCAGGTTGTTGGCCACGACGTTGAGCTTTGTGTCGAGGGCCTTCATCCCTGTGGCAGCGGCATGCATTGCGGCAATCGCCATCTGTTACCTCACCCGGCTGATTCAACTGATCCGGCCGATGTCATTCACCGCCCGGCTTAATGTCTGGTCCGCCAAACCCACCATGGTCGCATTGAGCTGATACGCCCGGGTCACTTCGATCATGGAAACCATGGACTGGATGGGATCCACGGTCGACTTTTCCAATGTCCCCGCCATCAACGATGCCCTGATGTCACGCGGCGTCGCCCCCAGCGATTCGAACAGGTTGCCGCCAGTCTTCCGCAGTAACGACTTGTCGTCGAAGTCGACCACCCCGATCCTCCCATAGGAGGTCTTCGCTCTTCCCGCTCGAACTTCACCGCCGCCGTCGATCATCACGTCGCTGGCAGCGGCCGCCGGAACGGTGATCGGCTGTCCGGTCGCGTCCAGTACCGCGTGGCCACCCGCTGCGGTGACCAGCTCACCAGCCTGGTTGAGCAGGAAACGGCCGTCCCGGGTGTAACGCTCGCCGTCGGCCAGCTGCACCCGGAAGAAGCCGTCGCGACGGATGGCCACATCCAGCGGCCGCCCGGTATGCTCCGGGGCACCGTCCTCGAACGAGGTCATCGTGGGCCCAACCAGAGAGCCGCCGGTCATCCCTGACAGCGACGGCTGGCTGGCAGCGGGATCGCCCGCCCCCTCCCGCGACTCCGCCCGCCGCTCCCGCATCACGGTCAGATCGTGCTTGAATCCAACCGTGTCCGCGTTGGCCAGGTTGTTGGCCAGAACCTCCATTCGGTACTGGTTGGCCTGCAGCCCCGCGGCGGATAGATAGATCCCGTACACCATGACAGACGCTGACCTCGCTACCCTACTCGTGGCTCAGTGGTTTGCGCGACTCCGGGATCCGGGCGTCGTCACCGACCACATCCGACTTGTCGAGCCTCGACCCGAACACGCCGACATGCACGGCACTCGCCATGGCCGCCGCCCGGGCAATTCGCCTGCCCAGGGTTGGCAGATCTACCGATCCCGTGGGGCACTCCATTGCCCCGCTAAAGGAAGCCACGTCCATTGAGCCACTCCCGGCCGCCCGCCCGGTGCATCCTTACACCCGGAACGGCGGCACAATGGTCCGACGGCTGGCCATCGCAAACCGCGTGCCAGAGGCGCGCGGCACAAGAATTGCTAGCCCCCCAAGAGGCCCCGGGAATCCCGCAACTCACGCCCTCATTGGAAGTTACAACGAATGATAATCTGGGCAATCTTAGCCCGCGACACCATCAGGCACTCTGGGCGGTAGGCGCAAGTCTTGCCCATGAACGGCAACTTCTGCAGACCCCGAATGGCTCGGTCGTCCAGACGATTCAGGACGACAAGGCGTGAACCAGGCGCCGGAACTCCTCACCCCGCTGTTCATAGTTGGCAAACAGATCGTAGCTGGTACAGGCTGGAGACAAGACCACCACGTCGCCGGGAACGCTCAGATCGCGAGCCGCCTGGACCGCAGCCTCCAGGGTCGGGGCCTCCACCACCGCGGTCTTGCCCGCCACCGCGTTGACACACGCCCGCACGCCCTCATGGAGCGAGTGACCCATCTCCCCGTAACACACCACGCCCTTGGCGTGGGCGGCCAGGTGAGCATGCATCTCGTCAAACGGCATGCCTTTGTCGCGCCCGCCGATCAACACGATGACCGGACGATCGAACGAGTCCACGGCAAGGCATGTAGAGGCAGGAGTAGTTGATTTAGAGTCATTGTAATAGCCCACCCCGCGAGATTTCCCCACGTATTCAAGGCGATGGGGCAGGCCGGCAAAACCGGAAAGCCCTCGGCGGATGAGCGGCTCCTCAACGCCCAGAGAACGGCAGACGGCCACTGCCAGAGCGGCGTTGTCCTCATTGTGCCGGCCCGGCAGCCGCAGACTGCTCGCTAGGGACGAATCGAAACGCACGCTTCGCAACCGCTCCGCCGCGCCGGCCTCGGCAACCCAGCGAGCCACGCGTTCGTCGGCCTCGTGCACGAAAACCAATCCGTCGGGGCCCTGAAAACGCACCAGGTTGAGCTTGGCCGCCGCGTACGCCTCCAGCGTGCCGTGGCGGTCCAAGTGGTTCGGCTCGATGTTGGTGATCACCGCCAACGGGGGACTCCAACGCAGGCTCTCGAGATCCTCTAACTGAAAACTCGACAATTCCAGTACCACGACGTCCTCGGCGGTCATGACCGGCAGATCGGCCAGCAGCGAACGGCCAATGTTGCCGCCAACCCAGATCCGAGGTCCGCGACCGGCAGCATAGGCCGTCTCCAGCACCGCCCCGATCATCGCAGTCGTGGTGCTCTTGCCGGCCGAACCGGTCACCCCAACCATCCGGCGCGCCGGGCAGCGCTCAATGAACAGGTTCATCTCGCTGGTCACTGGAATCCCGCGCCCGCGAGCCTCCCGAATGTAATCGGACCGGTCCTTGGGAACCGCCGGACTGACCACCAGAAGACGGCAGTCGTCCAGATCGCTCACCGCATGCTCGCCAATACGCAGCGTGACCGACAAATCCGCAATCTGGCGCAGGCCATCGGCCAGCTTATCGGGCTTGGCAGTGTCGGTAACCGTCACCAGGGCCCCTTGCGCGACGAGCCACCGGGTCACCGCTATGCCCCCACCGAAATGCCCTAGCCCCATGACCACCACCCGCTGGCCCGTCAGACCGCCCGCTGTCATCGAAACCGTCCTCCTTGTCCGCGCGACCGCCACACCCGACCGCCCTATGATCGGGGCTTGTCGCTTTTTTTTCCAGACCATGATGAAACGCGCACCAGCGTGGGGCGTCTACCTATTGAGAATGAAATGACGCGATTATATAATCAGAGCATACAACGTTGCATGGACAACGTTTTACGGTACACCCGCGCCGGTGGAGATGTACGCCGTTGAGTGAACGCCCCACAGTCAGTCTGGCAAAGGTCGACCTGGATTCACCGGTTCCTCGCTACGTCCAGGCCAAGACAATCTTGGCGGAGGCCATCAATCGGGGTGATTTCCCCCCCGGTTCCAAGCTGCCAAATACTGGGGAAATCAGCGTCCAGGTCAATGTCAGCCTGATTACCGCCCACAAGGCTATTCAGTGCTTAGCCCAGGAAGGATGGGTTCGCAGGGAACGCGGACGAGGCACCTTCGTTCGAGACGACTTCCGGCTTTCCGTCGCGGTCAAGCCCCAGTTCCGTGTCGGGCTGGTCCTCCATCCCAGCAACTCCCTGGGTGACTTCTACCACGGCACCCTGATCACCGCCATCCGGGAGGCCGCCGAACGCATCGAGCCGGTCGGCGAGCTGGTCATTCAACGCTGCCAGAGCGTCCGCGACCTCCCCGCCCAGGACGCCGACGGCCTGCTCTGCTTCCACCCCGACCGCGAACAGTTGCGCGAGTTGGCTCAGATCGCCGACCGCAAGGCGATCCTCGTTCTGGGAGCCTCGATCGAAGGGGCGCCGCTGAACTGCGTCGATTCCCAAAACGCCGAGGGCACGCGAGCTGCCGTCCGGCATTTGGCTGAACTCGGCCACCGGCGCATCGCGATCGTCAACGGCCCGCTGGACTCAACCAACTGCCTCCACCGATTCGAGGGCTACCTCACCGCGCTTCAGGAGGCCGGCATCCCGCCCCAAGAGGACTGCATCTTCAATGCCGAACTGGCCAAAGCCGCAGGAGCAGCCATGGGACGGCTGGCGGACGCCCTGAGAAGTCGTCGGCGTCCGACGGCAATTATCGCCGCCGGATACTACCTGGCACTCGAGGTCCTGGCTCTTCTTCGCCAACTTCGGATCCGGGTCCCCGAGGAGATCTCGCTGGTCGGTTTCGATGACACCCCATCGGCGCCGCTTCTCGATCCGCCGCTGACAACGATCCGACAGCCCCTGGAGGAAATGGGAATGCAGGCCTACGCTCGACTGGCCCGCATGATCAATGGCGAAAACGGCCGCCCACGTGTCGAACTGCTGCCTACCACGCTGGTCAAGCGCCTCTCCACCGGCCCGGCCACCCGACAGGTCTGACCGAACACTCGCCTGCTCAGCTCATCCGCACCGCAACACCGATTGACAGACAAGATGGCAGGGGGCGGCCAGGCACGACGCCCGCGTCAGCCTCCGCTCGCGAGAGAAAATCGGTGAGCATGGAGGGGCCACCCAACCTCCCGCCCGGAACCAGCGTCGTCAGCCAACCCTTGTATGCGGGCAGGGATCCCCCCCCCAGAAAGAGTCAACCACGCTCAGCCCCAAGCAATCGCGCCCCTGGGCCGGTGACATCAGTTCAGATTCGTGTTGGTGTTGATGTTCGTGTTTGTGTTTGTGTTCGTGTTGCTCGTGCCACCCCCGTTGAGCGGGAAGGGACCACCACACAGACCCGGGATCGTGCATGAGGGATCCTTGGAGTAGTCGGGCCAAGTCGTGGTCAGAAGGTCATACTCAAACGGGTCGCAGTTCAGGATCGTCCCGCAGGGATTGATGTAATGGGCCAGCTTGCCAGTGCTGTTGACGGCCATCTCAAAACAGCCCGTACCCATCATCAAACCGGTCAACGTGGTGGCGAGAACCATGGACAACACCAATCGCCACTTGCACCATCTGGTCGTCATAGCACTTCTCCTGGCCCCAAAAGACCGGGCGGGCCCGATCTCCGATACGCAAAAGACAACCGCGTCCGACTCAGCCCCCTGCGCCGGTGGAACCTGTCGTGGTCGTTGTTCCCGTCGTAGTCGTCGTGGTCGTCGTCGTGGCAATCGTCGAGCAATCGACGAGCAGATCGTCTAAGGTTGTGCTGGGATCACCACAAGGCTGAACTAGGCCGCCGAAGAAACCACTGCGGCAGTCGAGGAGGTAGCAGAAATCAACAGAAGTGGAGATGCCGTTGGTCCAGAACCGGCTGCAGCTGCTGATTGCGCCGTTCTGCGTGGTGAAGCCGCCCGTCACCTGGAACAAACTCGTGCCGCCCAGCACCATCGCCAGCCAAGTCCAGTATCGCTTGGATCTACGCCGCATCATCGCTTGACCTCCACGCCGATCCTCAGGCCCAGCTCCGGTACCGCCGCCCTTGTGCGCACACTCCGCCACCCACGGCGTCCCGAAGTCGTGACCAGTATAGAGCCCACCACGAGTCTACGCAACCCGCCAAGTGACCGAAATCGCCCTTGCTCACCAGCTTCGGCAGATGACCAGGAAACCACCCCCGACCCTCAAGCCCCAAACGAAAGAGCAGCTCTCCATTTCGGAAAGCTGCTCCCCAATCCTGACACATCTGAGCCGGCCAATCCGCCGCCGGTCCTCAGGACGGCCCGCTTCTCACCCCAAAACAAACCTCTGGAGAACGAAATCCGCGATGCAGGCGCCCAAACCCAACGCAATCACCGTAGATCCCGCCAGAAACAACCCCCACTTCACGAGAATCTTCTTGGACATCGTCAGACCTCCTCAAAGATGGCTTGCGAGCACACACAACGCTCGCCAAGCGACACATTGGTGTCTCCCGGCAACCGCTGCGCCCCCTTCCCCACACACCCATCGCTCCGGTCAACGATTACCCGGCCGGCAGCCGAAACGCGCTGCCCGCCTCCACGAACCTGGTGGCCGCAAACCTCCTACAGAAGCACGCCGGCTCGCCCCGCGCCTGGAACCCCGCCGGCCAATCGGTCCGCAACTCCGCTACGAACCACCCAGTTCACAAGTGGAACATCGAGCCTTCAGGTCGAGCCGCGCCGACCCAACGCAAAGGCTCCTTCACTCGGATCGATATCTTAACGCCATTCTCACCGCTGGCAAGTCCGATCTCTAAACAAACCCGCAATGCCATCAGCCGAAACCGGGCTTACCAGCCCCCGCTCGGTGATGATTCCGGTAATAAGGCCCGCCGGGGTCACATCAAACGCGGGGTTGTAACACTTTACCCCGTCCGGTACGGTAGTTACCCCAAAGCCCTTGGCGATCTCCTCCCGCGCCCGTTCCTCGATCGGGATGGCCTTCCCATCTGGGATCGAACGATCGAACGTCGAGCGGGGCGCAGCCACGTAAAACGGTATGCCGTGGGCATTTGCGATCACGGCGACCCCGTAGGTGCCAATCTTGTTGGCGGTGTCTCCGTTGGCCGCTATCCGATCAGCACCTACCACCACCAGGTCCACCTTCCGATCACGCATCACGTGGGCGACCATGTTGTCGCAGATCACGGTCACATCCAGGCCGGCCCGAGCCAATTCCCAAGCCGTTAGCCGGGCCCCTTGGAGGAGCGGCCGAGTCTCATCTGCGTAGACGGAAAACCGTCTTCGACGATCGTGGGCGGCATACAGTACGGCCAGGGCCGTGCCGTATTCGGCCGTGGCCAGCCCACCCGCATTGCAGTGGGTTAGGACCGTCGAGCCCTCCACAATCAGATGCTGGCCAGCCTCGCCGATGGCCCGACAAATGGACGCGTCTTCGTCCCGTATGGCCCGCGCTTCGGCCAGCAGGGCGCCCTTGAGCTGCTCCAAGCCGGCATTTCGAAGGCCTTCGGCTCGTCGTTTCATGCGGTTCAAGGCCCAGAAGAGATTGACCGCCGTCGGCCTGCTGCCAGCCAGGTAGTCGCAGGACTTCGCCAGGTTTTCAAAGAACTCATCCCGGTTCCGGGCATTCCGAACACCGAGTACAACGCCCATTGCGGCGGCGACTCCAATGGCCGGGGCGCCGCGAACCCGGAGACTCCGGATCGCCTCCCAGAGGGTCTCGACATCCCGGCAGGTCAGGATCTTCAGCTCACCGGGCAGAAGCGTCTGATCGATCATCTCGACCGCGCCGTCGAGCTCCCCCGCCCAGGCGATGGTTCGGCAAGACCGGGGATCAGCCACGAGCGATGCGCTCCTGTAATGATCTATTCTTGTTATCGACCGTTTCCGATTGGGCAGTCTTGGACTTGCGCAGGGCCTGCTTCAGGCCATCATCCGCCACAGACAGAATCTGTAGCGCGAGCATGGCAGCGTTCTTAGCCCCGGCTGAGCCGATCGCCACGGTGGCGACGGGCACACCGGGCGGCATCTGCACGATGCTGAGGAGACTGTCAACGCCCTGAAGAGGACCGCAGGCCAGGGGCACGCCAATCACCGGGCAAATCGTATAGGCGGCCACGGCCCCGGGCAGAGCGGCGGCCATGCCGGCGGCCGCAATGAAGACCTCCACGCCCCGCGCCTCGGCCTCGGTCACGTACGCTCGGAGCTGCTCTGGCGTGCGATGCGCAGAGAGAATCTGAGCTTCAGCGTACACGCCCCACGCGGTCAACTCCTGGTAGCACGTTTCCAGGATCGGCCAGTCGGAGTCACTACCCATGATAATGGCAACCTGGGCTCGTTTCATGAGAGGTATTGTACGCGGTCGACTCGAGGTGTGAAGCCCCCGGGTTGTGGGCAAGACGGGTGAGCGTTAACATCCGGACACTATGGCGATCCAGTTCTCTTGTCCGTCCTGTCGGCAACCCATCGAGGTTGATGATACCTGGGGCGGGCAGTCTGTAGGCTGCCCCTATTGCCGCCACGTCGTCACCGCACCGCAATCGACCGAATGGCCCGGTGCCCAGATCCCGATGGCCAACCCCGCGCAGAGCGCTGTCCTGCCGCCTCCTCCGCCGCCGGGAATGCCCCCGCCGCCACCCTCACTGGCCTCATCGGCTCCTGTCAGCACCGGTAACGCGGTCTGGTCACTGGGGCTCGCGGTGTGCGGTGCCGGGCTCTCCATCCTCGGCTGGATCATCTGCTTCGGGCAGATCGCGTCCCAGGTCATGGCCAAGCTGGGTCCCAATGCCACGCAGCAGCAGTTTCAGCAGACCTACATGGACATGCTGGCCAGCGGCAAGCTGAGCTTGGTGTCGCCCGCAGGTACGGTCATCTTCCTCGCGGGCACCGTCTGTGGCATCTGTGCGATCTGGCTTGCGGTCCGGGCGCTCCTTCGCCAAGAGCGCGGCCGCGGCATGGCCATCGCCAGCTGCGTGATCGCCGCGTGCTTCACCTTCTGCCAGGTCATGTCCATGCTCGCAGGTGCTGTGACCGTCCAAGCCGGCACGTTCCGCTGAGAAGACAGCACCTGGACAGCTGCGCGCGGCGAATCCAGTACACGCTAACCTCATGAAGAACATTAGGTTGAGACTGGCAACCGCCAGGAGAGTTCGCCCCGGTGGCCTCGGCGGTGGTTTGCATTGACTTGCCCATGGGCATTTGGTAGGTTCACAGATAGCGAGAGCAGCGTGGGCCAACACAGCATGCGGACGGGGACCTGGGCGCGGGTCGATCCCGCGTCTGTGTGGTCCGGCTTCAGCGGATTGTGCCCGTCGCGAAGAAAGGGGTCTACCTGATGGACGCCTTCGAGGCCATTTCAGCACCGGAACCTTCATCCTTTGCTGGCAAAAAGTTCTTCTCGCTATCAGAAGCCAACCGGTCGCTGATCCTGGTCAAGCGAGTCGTTCGCGACGTGGTTGAGCATTACCGCCGGCTTCGCGAGTTGCACGAGAGCTATCAATCCCTCGATCAGATCGGCGACGTCTCCGCGGCGGACAGGACTCGCCAGCAGTACGTCGTAACGACCGAACACCTGGCGGCCCTCCGCGAGGAGTTGGAGGACATCGGCTGCGAGCTCCGGGATTTCGAGATCGGCCTGGTGGACTTCCCGGCCCTCCGCGACCAACGCGAAATCTACCTCTGCTGGAGGCTGGGCGAAGACCAGGTTCAGTACTGGCACGAGGTCAGCGGCGGCTTCAGCGAACGGCATCCTGCCGACGCACAGACCTGCTGACCCGCCTCTCCGGATCATCGACTCACCCGGCAGACAGCATGCGATGGCCGCCCGGCGAACAGGCAGGTCAAGCCCGGTCGTGTTCCTTCTCGCCAGACCTCAGCCCATCCTATCCGATCTCCCCCGTGCACCCCGGCTCCGGAAACCCAGAGCATCGGCTGCCGACGGCATGTGTCCGGCTTGACGGGCAGGTATGACCTAGCCGATAACAGCAATGGCGCGTGCCATCCGGAGGGATGCGGACAGCGGTCCGAAGGAGACTCCATGCGACTGTGGCAATGGCTGATCGGAACGATGCTGGCAATGGCGGGCCAGGCCGCCGCAGAGCCGCTGACCACCGGAGAATGGCTCGTCGACCTGGAGCGCGATTATCGACTCTCTTCGCCAACGAGCGGATCGGACATCGACGAGGAAATGTGCCTGCTCTTCGTGCAGGCAGCCGGCCGCCTGCAGACGGCTCCACCCGAAGCGTGGCGGTCCCAGGCCCGGCTCCTTGAGCTCCTGGGCCAGCCGGCAGCCGCTTGCCAGGCGCTGAATCGGTACCTGCCGCTCGCCCAGGACGACGTGCGGGCGCGACTCTGGCAACTCGGCTTGAGCTCAGAACTGCTCCAGACCGCAGAAGAGCGTCGAGCCTTCTACGTCGAACAACTCAAGAAGCCCGGACTCCCTGCGCCCGTCTCCAGCGAGCTCCACCGTCTGCTCGCGGAATACCACTGGAACCGAAATGAGAAAGGGCCTGCGGCCGAGCAGGCTCATGCGGCGATCAAGGACGATCCCCACAACCTCCAGGCCCGCCAGCTCCTCGCCGTACTCCAGGGCAAGGGTAACACGCCTCAGGCCCGGATCGGCCTGCAGCTGGCCCAGTTGGAGCTCAACCCCGGGCGGCTCGACTGGATTCTGACCTTGGCCGACGATCTGATGGCCATAGGCCTGCCCGACGAGGCCATCCCCTGGTACCGCCACGCCATGGCCGTGATCGAAGCCCGCGAAGGGGGGGATGTCCCGGCTCCGCTGCTGATGTCGCTGGCCTGGGCACTGATTGAGCAGGGGGCGGAGACTCTTCTGACAGCGGCCGGGAAGCAGCCGGCCACCATGCCTGGCGACAAGCCCCCGCCCCTGCCACCGCCACCCCAGTTCATCGAGGCCTGGCAGCTGACCGAGGCATCCTTGAACAAGAACCGCGTGCAATTGGCCCCCTACCAGGCGCGGATCATGATGGCCGCGCTGCGGGGCGACGGCCAGCAGGAATTCGACCAGATCAGAATCGCGCGCGGCATCTGGTTCCTGCTCATCCAACACGACGATAGGGGGCAACCGGAGGAAGAATATACCGCGAAAGAAGACGGGGGGGCCGTCGTTAGGAAGTGGTCGCCAGACATCCTGGCGAACTTCGCCTGGTTCCTGGCCCATTACGGCTCCAAGGCAGGCAAGTTCAAACTGCCTGGTAAATTCACAGACAAGGAAACCGGCGATCAGTATACCGGAACCTGGGAGTTGAGCCCGCTGAGTCAGGCGGAACGCGTGGCGGAAATGGCTCGCGGGCGAGATCCGGATTCTCTGCTCGCGAAACGCGTGCTTGGCTCCGTCCGGCGCCAAGAAAACGATCATGCCGAGGCCGAGAATCGTCTCCGCGGCATCGCCGACCAGGATATCTGGGCCAGAGTTGAACTCGCCCAGCTCCTCTACGACGTGGCCATGCGTCTGGCCGACGCCGGGAAGCGAGAGGAGGCCATCGCCCAGCTCGTTGCCGCCGGCCGGGAAGCCACAAGCCCGGAACTGCGGTTGACGATCCGCCGGATCTGGGCAAGCTGGGAATTCCGCGATTCTGCTTCCCATGACCAGACAAAGCCGTCAACTAGTGAGTGGCTGAAACCGGCGTCACCTGCCGTCACCGAGGAAATCCGAGCCGCGACTGCGCTCTTCCCAAAGGAAGTCCTGCCATTCCCGCTGCAGGTAAACAAGCACCTCACCCTGAACATCAGGCTCCTGGCCAACGGCCTGAGAATCGGAGAACCCTGGAGATGCGCCTTCGAGATCCGCAACATCGGCAGCCTCCCCATCACCATCGGCCCGGGCCTGATGCTGGAACCGGCCCTGCTCTGCATCGTCACCCTTCGCGGCGACCGCGAGCGAACAGAGACCGTGTCAATTCCCCTTGACCAGAGACTCCAACTGACCACCGGCCAATCGCTCTCCATGGTCAGAACGCTGGATATCGGACGGATTCGAGCAGGGCTGATCGGGACACCCCAAGTGGCATACGACGCCGAAATCGAGGCTATGCTGAACCCGATCGAAGAGCCGTCGATCATGGCCGGCGCCCCGCCAATATGGAAGCCGGGGCCCGCAGGTATCAGGGCCAGGTCACTGAAGCTGCGACGGGAACCGTTCAGGGTCTTTCCCGACTCCATTCGCAGCCTGCTGACCGAGACCAAGGCTCCCGTCATCAGCGCCCGCATCGCCGCCATGGAAACCCTGGCCTCCCTCTTGGCCGAGCATCAGCACCTGGCTTCCGGCCGTCTCCGCTATGCGGCCCAGCCGATCGATCCGGCGACGGTCCAAACCGTGATCCTGGCCCGCGCCGAGGACACCGACTGGGAAGTCCGGGCCCGCCTGGCAGAGTGCCTCAGGTGGTTCGTTCTGGACAGCGCCGCAACACAGCAGAGCGTCAAGCTGCTCAACGACCCCCACTGGCTGGTCCGTGGACTCGCCATGCGCGCCATGGCGGAACATCAAGGCGCGCGATTCCAGGGCGTGCTCCAGGTGGTCACGCAACAAGACCCGGATGAATGGGTACGGCGGATGAGCCGGACACTCCTTGCCCGCATGACCGCGGCTCGCCCCAACGCAGCGGCCCAGGCCATCAGTCCGCCACCCGCCGCCAAGCCTGAGACCGGTCTGTGATGCGACCGGGGGAGACCCCTGCCTCCGCTCGATGTGGCCCCCCCACATCAGAACGCAACACGCAAAGTGCCGACGAATATCGCCCGGCACCGACAAGCCAGACCGTCCCTCGACCGCGGCCATGCTCGAACCCACGTCGGCAAACCGCGTGGAGCGCCTACACGCCCACCCACCAGGGTCCACTGAGGCAATCCCCCCCGGCCGCAACGCCAATGGCTCCCTCCCGAGCCGGCAGGGAACTGCGGGGGGCGATGCACTCCGGCAGATCAGGGCACGCCGAACATGGACCGCAGCCCGGCACCGGCGACCGCAGCCCTCGACCAGGCCCACTGGAAGTTGAAGCCGCCGATCCGGCCGTCCACGTCGAGAATCTCCCCTGCCAGGAACAATCCTGGACAGAGGCGCGACTGCATCGTGGCCGGTTGGATCT